>CALPMD020000039.1 GCA_943324575.2 Akkermansia muciniphila | reverse complement strand
CCCCGCGCCGCAAGGCGCATGGTTAAAATCGCGGGATGGAGCAGCCAGGTAGCTCGTCAGGCTCATAACCTGAAGGTCGTAGGTTCAAATCCTACTCCCGCAACCAATGAAAGCCGTTGAATTCATATGAGTTCAGCGGCTTTCGCCTTTTGGTGGCGTAGGCGCTCTGCTGGGTAGTCACTCGAAATACGCTTTGAGGATGTATTCCTGGACCATGCGCTGGGTGTTGAAGTGGGAGGAGTTGAGAGCGATGGCATGGCGCATGACCTCGATGAATCGATCGCGGTTCTGATAGTAGAGCGGGATGACGACGTTTTCGAGTTGATGGTAGAGGGATGAAGCCGTGTCATGGGGGGCGTCTTGAATGGACCATCCGGTGAAGCCCTCGATGCAGCCTTCGATCCACCAGCCGTCGGGCACGCTGAGACTTGGCACCCCATTGAGGGCGGCCTTCATGCCACTGGTGCCGCTGGCTTCCATCGGTGGCTGGGGGGTGTTGAGCCAGAGGTCGACCCCCGAGGTGAGCATTCGGCCCAGTTCCCAGTCATAGTTTTCGAGGTAAACAATAAGGACTTCGGGGCGCAGGGTATTGCGTGACTGGAAGATATCCTGAATGATTTTCTTGCCCGCGTCGTCGCGTGGGTGGGCTTTACCCGCGAAAATGATTTGGAGGCGGCCCACGCGATTGGCAATCTCGCGAAGTCTTCGCGGATCACTGAGCAGCAGATCGGCGCGCTTGTAGGAAGTGGCACGGCGTGCAAAGCCGATGGTGAAAACGTCGGGGTCGAAGTGGGCGTTGGTCCGGCGGTTGACCTCGTCGATGGCATGGATTTTGGCGACTTGGTGCGCCTGCCAGATTTCTTCTGTTGGAATGCGCAGGGCGTTGCGCAGACTGGGATTGTCGGTGCGCCAGCCGGGAATGTGGCGGTCGAACAATTCCACAAATGACGGAGCAGCCCATGTCCCGAGATGGACGCCGTTGGTAATGGAATCGATCTGATAGCGATGCGTTCCATTGTGGCTTGTGAGCATTTGACGCGAAACTTCCGCATGTTTCTTGGCCACTCCGTTCACATAGTGGCAGAGATTGAGGGCGAGGTAGGTCATGTTGAACTCGTCGTCGCAGCAGTAAACATCGGGCATTGAGTAGAGGTCATTGCGACCGAGGACATGGGCGACGTGGTCGAGGGGGAATTTATCGTGGCCCGCAGGGACGGGGGTGTGGGTGGTGAAGACGCATTGTTCGCGAACGACTTGGACGTCGTCCGAGTTGCAGGTGCTACGGCCGAAAAAGCGCGCCCGCTCATCAAGCAATTCAACGCCCAAGAGAGCAGCGTGGCCTTCGTTCAAATGGTAGCGGCGCACTTGATGATGGCCGAGGGCGCGGAGCATTCGGATGCCACCCATGCCGAGAATGATTTCCTGACACAGCCGGTAATGGGAGTCGCCACCGTAGAGATAGTGAGTGAGGGCGCGGTCCCACTCGGTGTTTTCCGGTAGGTCCGCATCCAAAAGGATCACGGGTATGAGATGGCCGCTGATGCCGGTCACGGTATATTGCCAAGCGCGTAAGTGGACGGTGCGGCCTTCGATGCTGACTTGCACGCGCTCTGGTAACTCTCGGCAAAATTTGGCCACATCCCAGCTGATGGATTCTTCGGTTTGCCAACCGCTGGGGTCGAGTCGCTGGCGGAAGTAGCCCTTGCGATGCAGCAGGGTCATGGCGATCATGGGTACTGATAGATCCGCCGCGGAGCGCACCGTGTCACCGGCGAGCATCCCCAAGCCGCCGCTGTAAGTTGGCATCCCCGGATCCATGGCGATTTCCATCGAGAAATAGGCGATGGTGTCGGTTTGATAGAGGCTGGATGGGAGGGGGATCACAACATCGGGGGTAGGGATTGGTAATCATATCACAATTTCAAATCAACGCGATTTCTTTGTGTGTGACTGCCATCACAATCGGGCTGCTCGGTCCGCCTGATATTAGGGTGAACATTACGGTTCTGCGAATTCCATGGCCTGATGGATCTGCATCGTCCTGGCGGGCTCAAAGAGCAGTAGCATTTTTAACTGCACGGGATGGAGGCAACAGATTTGGGAAATGAGCAGCTCCGCCGAATGATCAACCTGCATCTCGAGTGGATTTTCGTCAGTGGGGAATGGTAGCGGATCAGAGAAAGGAAAGACCGTGCCTGCGGATCGGAATTTGGCAGCATTCGGCGGGATCGATGTTTCATTTGTCCAAGGCTCCGGTATGCATTTGCGGGTGATTTCTTCTTGGGCGGGCGTTGGGTCGCATAGGTTCCATGGCTGGAGTGTAGGATCGTCTGGTTCAAATCCCGTCTCCGCATCGCTGAGGCGTTCGGCGAGTTTTGCCATCACTTGGGCCGATTGTTCGCGGCTTAGATGAAGCCCTTCTTTGAGCGCGTCATGGTACCAGCGGCACTGGGCTCTTCGGTGTGCGAGTTGTTCCTCAGGCGGGGAGTTTTGTGGGTCGCGATCGAGTCCAGCATTGATGAAGTCGTCGAGAATCCATTGGATTTCACGCGGGGTGAGGCCTTTATGGCAACGCTCGAAGTAGTCTGCTGCCAGATCAACGGTGTCTCGCGGCGCCAGCGGTCGGACGGCATGCCGGATTTTCGCGGGAGGCTGCGGCGGGCGGCTTGATTGGGACAGTCTGATGATGCTCGGTTGTGCCTGCCAGACAGCGGTGGTCGTTGCAAAGCTAACGACCACGATCCATGCGACCGAGTTTCTGAGGTAGTTCCAGATCATTTTGCCGGAACTGACAAGATAGCCCAAGTTGGGCATTGTTGCGAAGGGAAAGGCACCTTTCTTCTTGGCAGTTGGCTGCAGTTGGCTTCAATAGAGGCACCTTGTTTAATCTACCCCAATACCCGCCGCTTGAGCATTGGATTTGGCTCATTCCCGCATTCTTGATCGGCGCCTGCATTGGCTCGTTTCTCAACGTCGTGATCTATCGCTTGCCGCTGGGTCTTTCCGTCAATAAGCCGAAGCGCTCTTTCTGCCCACAGTGCAAGAAGTCCATTCCGCTGTGTTTGAATCTGCCACTCATCAGCTGGCTGTGGTTAGGCGGAAAGTGCAAGGAGTGTCGGTCACCGATTGCGTTTCGTTACTTCGGGGTGGAGCTGTTGACGGCGATTTTATTTACGGCCGTGTGGTGGTGCTTTATCCCTTACTCCGCGTCGGTGGTCGTTTGTTTATGGGGCTTGGTCGCTTTGCTTGTTGCAGTGACTTTTATCGATGCTGAGCACTTGATGATCCCGATCGCTCTGACTTGGACTGGCAGTGTGGTCGGGCTTGTCGCGTGTGTGGTCTGGCCCCAATTGCCCGTGCTGGCAGGTGAGGCGGGCAATGGGCTCGCCGGATTGAAGCAGGGCGGCATCGGTTGGGTCGTGGGTTTTTGCGGACTGTGGCTGGTCGTCGAACTCGGGAAAATGGCCTTTGGTAAAAAGTCGCTGTCTTTTGATCGGCCTGTCGCATGGTCGCTCAAGGAGCCGGAAAATGATCAGGACCCGATGTACTTCGTCATCGATGGCGAGTCGATCCCGTGGTGGGACATCTTTTCGCGCAAGGCCGACCGACTTTTGGTCGAAACGACTGAAATCAAAGTGAGCGGTGAGTCCGTCGGCGGTGGTCCCTTGGTCATTCGCGAGCTGGACATCCAGTTGCCCGATGGGACGATTCATCACTTGGCGCAGATCAAATCGCTGGATGGGATGGCGACTCGGGCGGTGATTCCGCGTGAGGCGATGGGCATGGGAGACGTGCATTTGCTGGGTATGATCGGCGCGTTTTTCGGCTGGACGGGCGTTTTGTTCTCGCTGTTTGCGGCGTCGATTTTCGCGATCATCGCGGCATTGATCGGGCGGATTGGTTTTGGTAAACAACTGCCATTCGGGCCATTTTTGGCGATGGGTGCCGTGGCCTGGATGTTCGGTGCGTGGCGGCTGTGGGAGTGGTATTTGACTCTGGTCTTGCCGCTCGGAATGCCTTAATGTTGGTTGTCAGATTAGCATGGACCCATCCCAGTCAAATTCATGGAACGAGAGCATCACTCTAGCGCGGTCAATTCTTCGAAATCGCGGGGAGCGCCGTAAGTGGTTGGCTCGCATGGTCGTGCTGACCTTGGTAGGAATTGCTATCGGGCAGTGGGGGATCTCGGACTGGATTTCGGAAAGTCCGTGGCGTGTGCTTCTTTGGTGGGGTGGCTGCGCGGTCGCGACCTGTTGCGTGATTTTGTTCGCCCTGTACGACGCACTCGCCGTGATCCGCGAAGAGCGGAGCAAGGAAGGCCGTAATTCATGACTGAAGCACAGGCTGCCAATCGTGTACGGCCCGTGATCTATCAGCTCATGGTTCGGACCTTTGGCAATACCCGCGAAGAAAGAGTCCTCAATGGCACTCTAGCCGAAAACGGCTGTGGAAAATTCGCTGATATCAACGCAGCGGCCTTGGCTTCTTTGAAGGCGATGGGCTTCACCCACCTCTGGCTCACCGGGGTGATCGAGCAAGCTAGCGGCACCGCCTATCCCACGCGCCCCGCCGATGATTCGGATCTTTTGAAAGGCATCGCCGGCAGTCCCTACGCCATCAAAGACTACTTCGATGTCTGTCCGGACTATGCGCAGAATCCGGAAAATCGTCTGGAGGAATTCCAATGTTTGTTAGGCCGTTGTCACTCGTTCGGATTGCGGGTGATCATTGATTTTGTGCCCAATCACGTGGCTCGCTCCTATGTCTCCGACGTCAGGCCGGACGAGTCATTCGGGCAGGGTGATGACCGCAGTGTATTTTTTCACCGCGACAATCACTTCTACTACCTGCGCCCGGACGATGCCGGCGGCGGCCCGCCGCTTAAGCTGCCGACGGCTGCCATTCCCGGCTGCGATGGTCGCTATGCGCCTGAGACGGATTACGGCCGCGTCACGGGTAACAATGCCGTGACGTGGGCACCGTCCATTCACGACTGGTATGAAACGGTGAAACTCAATTACGGTTATGATTTCACCCAAGACCGTTCTTCCGCCCATCTTCCCGGACCCGCTACGGATGTCGGCGAGGTCCCAAAGACTTGGCGGACGATGGATCAGATCCTTGCCTACTGGCAGGGTCTGGGCGTGGATGGATTCCGCGCGGATATGGCCCACCTCGTGCCGATGGAATTCTGGCGCTGGGAGCTCAACCGCGCCCGATCCCGTCAGGCCGATGTCTTTTTCTGCGCCGAAGCTTACAATAACGACCCCGCAAAGGTGACGAATGGTCATGTCCTCGACGAGCTTCTCGATGCCGGTTTCGATGCCATCTATGATGACCCGAGCTACGACATTCTCGAAGGAATCTATGACTCTGGAAAGTGGGCGAACGATCTCGACTCATCGATTTTCACGGGTGGGCGATTCCACCAGTCACTGCGCTATGCGGAAAATCACGACGAGGTCCGACTGGCGAACCCCAATGAGTGGGGAGGGCTGGGCATGCATGTCGGGCGCCCCGTTTCCGCGGTTCTCTTCGCCATGGGGCGCGGGCCGATCATGCTTTACCACGGCCAGGAAATCGGCGAACCGGCTACCGAAGCGAAAGGTTTTTGCGGTGATAATGGACGGACTTCGATCTTTGACTATGGGGCGATGCCGGAATTCATCAAGTGGGTCAATGGCGGCAAATTCGACGGGGGTCGCCTGAGTGATGATCAAAAGGCGCTGCGCGAGTGGTATGGCAGGCTGATCCATGTGACCCAGTCACCGGCATTTACGCAGGGCGAGTTCTACGGGCTCAATCACGCAAACAAGGATAACCCGTGCTTCGGCCGGGTGGGGGAGGATACCGTCTCTGGCCATTGGCTCTACGCCTTCCTGCGGCATGATCCGAAAAGCCAGCAGTCCTATCTCGTCGTCGCTAACTTCCACGGATCGGAGACCTTGCGCGGTGCCAAGGTCAGCATCCCCGAGCATGCGTGGCAATTCCTCGGCCGCTCTTCCCAGCGAGTTTGGAAGTTTGCCGACCGGCTCGACTCCGCCTGGTCCGGACAATCGGTCCTCGGCGAACTGGCCCTCCCCGACCTCGCCCCCTGTAGCGCGCTAATCCTGGAAATCAGCCACTAGCAGCCCGGAGTGCGCGAAGCTCTGCCGTCGGCCGCACGAGTCATGCCATCGACCGCACGAGTCATGCCGTCGACCGCACAAGTCATGCCATCGACCGCACAAGTCATGCCATCGACCGCACAAGTCATGCCGTCGACCGCACAAGTCATGCCGTCGACCGCACGAGTCATGCCGTCCACCGCACAAGCCCTCCCGTCGACCGCGAAAGTCCTCCTATCGACCGCGAGAGTCTCCTCAATGTCCCTTCCTATCAGGAGTCGGAAAGCTTTGGTGAACTCACCGATGGGAGATTGAGGAAATCATCAAAGCCATTCAGCGGCGTAGGGCTGGACGATTAATTGGGCCTGCTGGTGGCGTGACGCCGCGTGAAATGCTCCTTTTCATCGGTGGGGATGTACTCGACATGCATGGCGGCAAGCTCGGGTGTGGCGGAGGGGTCTTCCGCCTCGGTGAAGTCGATGTCGTTGAGCATCTCGGTGGGGTTATCGCTTAGACGGGCGCTGGCCTCATAGGCATCAGCGACGGCATCGCGGATTTCATTCTCAGCGGTATCGAGCCCCTGTTGAAGCATGGCCATGTCGTCGTCTTCATCCACATAGGGTGGTGCCATGGGTGAAGGTGGGTCTGCTGCCGAGCGGGTGACTGGGTTGATGGGAGGCATGGCTTTGTGTGTGGGTGCCACCCTTATTGCAGAATATGGGCCAAGCTCCACCCATCGCCTTGTTGCTGGGGTGTGGCCGAGGGGCGCGCCCGCGGAGTCGTGCAAAATGCCACGCAGTCACGGACAGCATCGTGCAAATTGGAATCCATTCGAGGGGAGTGGGCAGGGAAGCTCATGCGTGAACGAAATTGAAAAAAATAATTTCGCTGCTCGCATAACAGTGGGGTGGGTGATATGCTGCGCTCATTATGGCCACTCCCAACTACGCATTCGAAAAACGCCGCCGAGAATTAGACAAAAAGGCCAAGAAAGAAGAGAAGCGCAAACAGAAGTTAGAGGCCGCTGGTGAGCGAGATAAGGAAAGTCCGGAAGATTCCTCGGTGCCAAGCGTCGACGACCTGTCTGGGCTGGATGCAACGCCGACCTGAGTGGAGGTGCTTGTCTGCTCTGTTAGTGCGGTAGTGTGATTTGCAGCAGGATCGAGTCCACGGTCGCTTTGAGCGGTTGGCTGTTGCGTGGGACTAGGAGGAAACTTCCTTTTGCATAGCGACGGCCCGCGACGCTTTCCAATTGGCCATCGACCACGGAGACGATTGAAAATCGGTCGTCCTGCGGATTGGTGATGGTCTGGCCCTGCCGCACGATTTTGCGGTCGGTTTTAAAGTACTCGCAGCTGGCGAGGGTATCGCCGATGGGCTGATCCATGCTCGGCTCGAAGTCGTTGAAGTCGATGCTGGCGAGGGACTCTGCGACGTGAAGCTCGCGCGGTTTGCCGTCGAGGCCGAGGCGGTTCCAGTCGAACACGCGGTAGGTGGTGTCGGAGTTTTGTTGGATTTCGTGAATGAGGAATCCGGCACCGATGGCGTGCAGGCGGCCCGAGGCGATGAAGATTGAGTCGCCGGGTTTCGGGGAAACGGCATGCACACAGTCGGCGACGCTGCCATCGGTGATGGCTTGTTCAAAATCGGCACGCGTGACGCCCGACTTCAGGCCGACGTAGAGTTTCGCACCGGGATCGCAGTCGGCGATGAACCACATCTCCGTCTTGGGCTCGCCGCGAAGTTCTGCGGCAAGGTGGACGGGCGGGTGGACTTGGATCGAGAGCTCATCGCGGGCATCGAGGATTTTGATCAGGATCGGGAAGCGCGGGTGATGATCAAAGCCATCGCCGAAGATTTCCTCGCGGTGCTGCGTCCAAAGATCGTGCAGAGAGGTGCCGGCGAAGGGGCCTTGGTCGACGATGGATTGCTCCCCTTCGCGATCCACGATTTCCCATGCTTCGCCGTAGGGCTTGTCAGAGTCTGGCAGTTTGCGGCCATAGACGCGTTCCAGCTCGCGGCCGCCCCAGACGCGTTCCATGTAGAGGGGGGTGAAGGTGATGGGTTCCATGCAGTTAGGAATAGTTTGGCAATGGAAGATTGGCAATTCCAGAGAACGACCGAGATTGACCCAGCGGCGAGTTCAGGCGATATTGTAGCTGCTTTGTCCGACTCTCAACTAATACCGAATGGATCGGGCTCTCGCCAATCCCGCCGCCACAGGCGATGGATTTGGGGCGCTCTGGGCGTGATGCTGCTGGGACTTGTCTGGTTGGATGGGCCGGGTCTGTGCTGGATGGCGCCACGGGTGGCCACCTATTTACTCTCGAAGTCAGGCTTGCGCGGGACCTTTGAGATCGATGGCCGCCTGAGTCGCGGTTTAACCGTTAGGAATTTGCGAATCGAGGGCGATAAGCAATTGGCTCATTTATCCTTGAAGCGCTTGGAGCTCGGTTATCGTCTCAGTGGTCGGCTCGAGTCCTTGAGTATCGACGGCCTG
>CALPMD020000038.1 GCA_943324575.2 Akkermansia muciniphila | reverse complement strand
GACAAGGGGCGATATTTTGACGTGACGCAGGAGGTGGCAAAGCGCAGCCCAGAAGATATGCTGTGGCGGATTACGGTGACCAACCATGGCCCGCGAGCCGCACCGATCCATGTGCTCCCAACGCTCTGGTTTCGCAACAGTTGGAGCTGGGGGAAAAATCGTGAGTCGCCCGTCAATAAGCCTAAAATCACAGCCGACGGCGCGGCGGTCTTCGCAAAGCATGAATCCCTGGGCCAGTATTGTTTTTTGGTTGAATCGCCAGACTTTGAAAAACGGGTTCCTTGGCTGTTCACCGAAAATGAGACGAATTCTGAAAGTCTCTTCGGCACTGAAAACTCGAGCCCGTACGTCAAAGATGCCTTTCATCGCTACCTGATCCACGGAGAAAAGGCCGCCGTTTCTCTGGATCACTCAGGGACCAAGGCTGCAGCGCATTTGAAGTTCATGGTCCCCGCGGGAAAGTCGATCACGGTGCGTTGCCGTCTGCACTCAATCAAGGACACGAACGGCTTTGCAGCGTTTGAGGAATTTGATGAAACATTCACTCAACGAATCGAGGAGTGCGATGCGTTTTATGATGATGTCATCAGTAAAGCCATCTCCCGCGATGAACGCCTCATCTGTCGTCAGGGCTATGCGGGTCTGCTTTGGACCAAGCAGTTTTTCTACTACGTTGTGGAAGACTGGTTGAAGGGGGATAATCGTGATGCGGCCTCTGAAACGCGCCTCAAAGGTCGTAATGCCGACTGGAATAATTTTTTCGCCCGCGACATTCTCTCAATGCCGGACAAGTGGGAGTATCCATGGTTTGCAGCATGGGATACTGCATTTCACATGATTCCGTTCTCAGCGGTCGATCCGGATTTCGCCAAGCAGCAGTTGCTCTTGCTACTACGTGAGTGGTACATGCACCCCAACGGCCAGCTACCCGCGTATGAGTGGAACTTCTCTGATGTCAATCCGCCGGTTCACGCGTGGGCGGTCTGGCGCGTTTATAAAATCTCCGATCAAAAAGGCAGTCGCGACCTTTTGTTCCTTGAGCGCGCGTTCCAGAAGCTGCTGCTCAACTTCACCTGGTGGGTCAACCGTAAGGATGTTGAAGGTCGCCACGTTTTCGGTGGCGGCTTCCTCGGGTTGGATAATATCGGGGTCTTCGATCGCTCCTATTCACTGCCTGGCGGCGGTCGCCTCAATCAGGCGGATGGTACGGCGTGGATGGCTTCCTATTGTCTAACGATGCTCTCGATCGCACTTGAACTGGCGCTGGTCAAGCCCGCCTACGAGGACATCGCGTCGAAATTTTTTGAGCATTTCGTCAATATCTGCGATGCGATCAACTCGCTGGGCGGCACGGGGCTCTGGGACAAGGATGACGGTTTTTATTACGACCAGCTTATCATCAACCATCGCGAACCCATCCCCTTGCGCATACGCTCTCTGGTCGGCTTGCTGCCGATGTGTGCGGTCACCGTGCTCAAGCAAACGACGATTGATGCCCTGCCGAGTTTCCGCAAGCGCATGGACTGGTTCCTCGTCAATCGACCTGACTTGCTGAAATACATCACGGTTCGCCGCGTTGCTGGACACAAGAATCCGGGTCGTTGTTTGTTGGCCATTCCGTCGGAATCTCGACTGCGTAAGTGTCTGGCCTACATGCTCGAACCCAAGGAGTTTTTGTCCAATTTCGGCATCCGTTCGCTCAGTAAGGCCCACGGCGAAAAACCTTTCATCTTTGAGCACGAGGGGCAGCGCCATGAAGTTCCCTACACGCCGGGCGAGGCGACGACTGACATGTTCGGCGGTAATTCCAATTGGCGCGGACCAATCTGGTTCCCGATCAACTTTCTCATCATCGAAGCGCTGGAGCGTTATGACTACTTCTACGGCGATTCCTTCAAGATCGAATATCCCACTGGCTCTGGACACGAGGCCACGCTCAGAGAGATTGCCATCGATCTGTGCGATCGCTTGATTTCGCTTTTCCTGCCTGACGATGAAGGCTATCGCCCGTGCTTTGGTGGGGCGAAGCGCTACAGCGACGTCGCGCATTGGCAGGATCTGCTCTTGTTTCACGAATACTTCCATGCCGAAACGGGCGAGGGCTTGGGTGCCTCCCATCAAACGGGTTGGACCGCGCTGGTCGTCCGCCTCGTGCGCGAGCGCCGCGAAAAACTCATGCATCGCCAAGGTGAGACTGCAGCAGTTGCGGCGATGACACCCTGACCCACCTATCCGAACGCTTCCTCCACCTTCATTGACTTTTGAAAGAGAGAGGGTGCAACGTGGTGGACTGACTTGAAGACCCGGGAAAAGTGAAAAGGGTCTTTGAAACCGAGAGTGGCGGCGACCGACTTCACGTTGGCGCCACTCTCTAACAGCATTCTGGATGCATGCTGCATTCTCAGGCGTGTTAGAAATTGATAGGGGCTTTCGTCGTGAAAGCGGGCGAAGAGGCGGCAGAGGTAAGGGGCATCGATCCGGCAGGCTTTTGCGATCGCATCCAAGGTGGTGAATTCGATAAAATTCCGCTCGATGAAATCCTTGGCTCGCCCATACGTCGCGTAGGCTGGCGTGTCCGTATTGCCCAGATCTGCGGCGTCGTCCCGACACATGAGCAGGAGTTGGCGCGTGATCGCGGCACAAAGTGGGCGCGTGAATTGAGACTTGCGGACTCCGCGGTCGATGAGGCTGTCGAAAGCGCGGCGGATTGGTTCGCTTTTCAGGCAACGTGAGAAGAAGCCCGGCTCCATCTCATACTGCTTGAGAAAGTCCGCCACGCCGTTGCCCGTGAAGCCGACGAAGTATTTCCCCAAGGGCTGATCGGGTGAGCTTACAATCTGGTGAGGCAGCGACGGGCCATAGATGAAAAAGCTGCCTGGAGAAATCTCCACCTGCAGGTCGCCGATTCGGAGCACTCCCGCACCGTGACTCACAAACTCTAGGCAGTACCATGGGAAACGATTGCGATCGATTTGGTAGTCGGCCTCGCATCGCTCAAAGCCGCCGAAGACGACGGCGAAATCTTCCCCATCGGTCTGGTCCAGAAAGAACAAGCGCGACGACTCCACCTCGCGGGAGATGAATGATGTGGGAGTGTGTCTCTCTTGCACGGCGGGATTGGATGGCCGCAGGTCATTCGAATCAAGACAATATCATCTATGTTGTTTTAGAATCTTCATGTTGGCTAACTCTGTATCAAACTACACGTGAGCCACAAAACTTGGCATAAAAAGCTCATTTTCTGGATGACAAGCTCTGTCAAACTGCCATATCTCGTGCCTCTCACCCTGTTAAACCAATTCCATGAAACAATCGAAGTATCCAAAAATCGGCATTCGTCCAGCCATCGATGGTCGCTTGGGCGGCGTTCGCGAATCGCTTGAAGAGCGCACCATGCTGCAGGCCCATGCAGTCGCCGCACTGATCGCCGCAGAACTCCGTTATCCAGACGGTAGCCCTGTCGAATGTGTGATTGCTGACACCTGTATCGGCGGGGTCAAAGAGGCCGCGGATTGCGCGGACAAATTCAAGAGCGCCAACGTCGGCGTCTCACTAACGGTCACGCCTTGCTGGTGCTATGGTTCCGAGACGATGGACATGGATCCACATTTGCCCAAAGCGATCTGGGGCTTCAACGGCACCGAGCGTCCCGGCGCGGTCTATCTGGCCGCTGTGCTGGCGGGGCACACGCAGAAAGGCCTGCCTGCCTTTGGGATTTATGGCAAGGACGTGCAATCCGCCACCGATACAGAGATCCCGGCAGACGTCCGGGGCAAGCTACTCTCCTTCGTCCGCTGTGGACTGGCCGTCGCGTTGATGCGCGGCAAGAGCTACCTCTCCATGGGCGGCACTTCCATGGGCATCGCCGGCTCGGTCGTAGATCCCGCGATGTGGGAGAAATGGCTCGGAATGCGCGTCGAGGCCATCGACATGACCGAATTCGTCGGTCGCATGGCAAAGGGCCAATACGACCAGGCCGAGTACGAAAAAGCCCTCGCATGGGTCAAGGCAAACTGCCCGGAAGGAAAAGACTACAACTCGCCAAGCACCACCCGCAGCCGCGAGCAAATTGACCGCGAGTGGGAGGACAGCGTCAAGATGGCGCTCATCGCCCGCGATTTGATGGTGGGTAATCCCAAGCTCGCCGAGATGGGTCTCGGGGAACAATCGCAAGGCCACAACGCCATCGCTGCTGGGTTCCAAGGCCAGCGTCAATGGACTGACCATTTCCCGAACGGAGATTTCCTCGAGGCGATCCTTAACTCTTCGTTCGACTGGAATGGCAAGCGCGCCCCTTACATCGTCGCCACGGAAAATGATGCGCTCAACGGAGCGGGAATGCTTTTCGGCCATTTGCTGACGAACACCGCACAAATCTTCGCAGACCTTAGAACCTATTGGAGTCTCGATGCGATCCAGACCGCGAGCGGCAAATCATTCACTCACCCGCTCGTGGGCGACGGCATTTTGCACTTGATCAATTCCGGTCCAGCAGCGTTGGACGGCACGGGCGAACAGGAAACGAATGGCCAACCCACCATGAAGCCGTTCTGGGACATTTCCGACGAAGAAGTGGCAAAGTGCCTCAAAGCAACCACTTGGCATCCGTCCATCACCGAATATTTCCCCGGCGGAGGTCTCAGCACCCGCTACAGCACTCGCGGCGGAATGCCTGCGACGATGATTCGTCTCAACCTCGTCGATGGTCTGGGACCCGCCCTTCAAGTGGCGGAAGGCTACACCGTCGACCTACCGGAAGACGTGCACAACGCCCTTGATCAGCGCACCAATCCTACTTGGCCGACGACGTGGTTTGCGCCGATCCTCACAGGTAAGGGTGCCTTCACCAGTGCCTACGAAGTGATGAATCATTGGGGTGCCAACCACTGCGTGATGACTTGCGGTCATGTCGGCCATCTTTACCTCACGCTGGCATCGATGCTGCGCATCCCAGTTTACATGCACAACGTCGGCGAGGACCGTGTCTTCCGCCCTAGCGCTTGGACGGCCTTCGGCACGGCCGATCTAGAAGGGGCAGATTTCCGTGCTTGTGCGAACTACGGCCCGCTTTACGGCAAGGTCTGAGTTTAGAGTTGGGTCTCTCTGACCATGGATCATCGCTGGTCCATGTGCTCAGGGTGAAAACATCCAACCATTCAAAAAGTCCGGCGGCTTCAACCGTCGGACTTTTTTGTGGTCTGCAAATAATGGGAATTGTACCAAGGCAGTGGATATCCTGCCATTCCATTCACTCCCTCCCCTCAAGCACATAAAACCCGAATTTTCGGCGTGACCGGATGGGATCGATGAGACACTTTACGCACCGAGAACCAAAAAAATGATGGGTAATTTTACGGCCTTTGAATCAAAGATGACCTCTGAGGGAATGGGGGATGCCGCAATCCGCGCATTTCATCGCAATTATGAGGCGCTGCTGCGCAACGAGTCGGGGATGATTTCCGAGGAGTCGATTGAGCCAGTGGCGGGCTTGGACTCGTTTGAGCAGATCCGCTCGGGTGGGGTCGGAAATGCGGCGCTGCTATCGCAGGTAGTGGTCATCAAACTTAATGGCGGGCTGGGAACGGGGATGGGCTTGCAGGGGCCGAAGAGCTTGTTGGCCGTGCGCGAGGGGGTGAATTTTCTCGATTTGATGGTGCGACAGATTTTGGATCTGCGCCAAAGCAGTGGTACTGAGGTGCGGCTGTTATTGATGAATAGCTTTAGCACCAGCGAGGAGACGCTGGCCCATTTGAAGGCCTACCAGAAAGAAGGCTTGGCCGATGCAGGGGAGGTTGAGTTGATGCAAAACCAAATCCCCAAGATCGATGCGCTGACGCTCGAGCCTGTGCAATGGCCGGCCGACCCAGATCTGGAATGGTGCCCGCCGGGCCATGGCGATCTCTACCCGGCACTGGTCGGCAGCGGCTGGCTTGATCGTTTGCTGGCGGAAGGGGTGAAGTATGCGTTTGTGTCCAACTCCGACAACTTGGGCGCGATTCTTGACCCAGTGATTTTGAATTATTTTGCCGAGTCGGGTGCCCCGTTTTTGATGGAGGTGACGCGGCGCACGGCGGCAGACCGCAAGGGCGGTCATTTGGCCTTACGCAAGGCGGACGGGCGCTTGTTATTGCGCGAAGTGGCGCAGTGCCCGGACGAGGATTTGGACGCTTTTCAAGACATTGACCGCCACCGTTACTTCAACACCAATAGCCTCTGGTTGCGCTTGGATTTGTTGAAGGATCAGCTCGCGGCGGATTCGGGCGTCCTGCCCCTGCCGATGATCCGCAACAACAAGACCGTCGACCCGCGCGATAAAAAGTCGCCTGCGGTCGTGCAGTTGGAAATCGCGATGGGCGCAGCGATCGAGTGTTTCGAAGGTGCTCTCGCCATCGAGGTGCCGCGCAGCCGCTTTGCACCAGTGAAGACTACGGGGGATTTGCTTGCGCTACGCTCCGACGCGTACGAGGTGTTGGGCGATGGTCAAGTCCGCTTGGCCGAATTGCGCGAGGGAGTGCCGCCGACTATTTCGCTGTCCGACGAGTACAAGCTCGTCGATCAGCTCGAGCCGCTTGGCGTGCCTAGTTTGCTGTGCTGTCGTTCATTGAAGGTGACTGGCCTGGTGCATTTTGCCGAGGGCGTGGTGATTAAAGGCGACGTGATTGTTGTCAACGTCGCCGCAGAGCGCAAGTCGCTGCCAGCAGGTGTTTACAAAGATCAGCTCGTGGAGCTGTAAACATAGGTCGATTTTTTTCTTAGGCGCAGGCCTCGCGATACGCTACACCCTGCGCATGGATGAACTGACACGCGATCACGGACCGCAGCCACTCGATGGCTTGATGGTCCGCTGGAATTTGGCCAATCATGAATTGGTGGAAGTCTCGACCGAACAATTGAACCACAAGCAGGTGCAAAAGGCGCGCAAAGGCCGTCAGCTCACGCTGTCGCTGATGCAAAAGCTGATGCGCACCGTCAACGAGGCGATCGTCGCGAAACTCCCGAAAGAGCAGCGGCCGAACTTCGTGCCCTACTTGCACAAGCACTTGTTCAATTACGCCAAGGGCTACGATGCGGCCTGGGTGGACCCGAATGAAGAATTGATGCCGAAGTGAACGGCGCAGCCGCCAAGTGGACCATCGTCGGACAAGGCCTTGCGGGGACTTGTCTCGCGTGGGCGCTGTGGCGGCGTGGCGTGAAGTTCACGCTAGTCGATCGCGGTGCGGGCGGTAGCTCGCGCGTCGCTGCTGGCATGGTCAATCCGGTGACCGGTAAAAACTTCGAACCAAGCTGGCGGATCGCCGAGTTCCTGCCGGAGGCGTTAGAATTTTACGCCCAGATCGAGGCGCGCATCGGGCGGCAAGTCTGGTATCCTTTGCCGGTGCTGCGGCTCGCCGGATCCGACAAGGAGTGGCGGAAGATTTCCAACAAACTCACTGAGCCACACGTCGCGCCGTGGGTCGGAGGTCAAGTCGTTCCGCCAATGGGCTGGAGTGGCGCGGTGGCGGTACGCGGTGGCGGCCGCTTGGACACGCGGGCCTTCATGGATGGCTCGCGCGATTTTTTCCAACAGCTCGGCTGTTATCAGTTAGGCGATGTTCCGTACGCCGATAACCGCGACGGAGTCATCTGGTGCGAGGGCGCGGTCGGTTTGTTAGCCGGCCGCTATGGCCCGCAGCGCTGCGCGAAAGGGGAAATTCTAACATTGCGCGCCAAAGGCTGGGACGAAAGCCAGATCCGCATCGGCGCGGGCGGTTGGCTGGTGCCGCAGGGTGGGGGGATTTTCAAAGTCGGCTCGACTTATGAATGGAACGAGTTGGACGAAATCCCGACTGCCCAAGGTCGCGCGCGGGTCGAGGAAATCGCCAGCCGCTTGGGCGGCGCTGAGTTCGAAGTGATCGATCACGAGGCTGGGGTGCGGCCGATTTTGCGCCGCAGCGAACCGCTGATCGGGCCGCTGGCGGAGGGCGGTTGGATGTTCAACGCGCTTGGCTCGAAAGGGTCGCTTTACGCGCCGGGGATGGCCGCGCGCTTGGCCCGCTGGCTGTTGGATGGCATTGAGCCGGAGCCGGAAGTGGACTTCCGCGCCTTCCTCCATCAGACTCGCGCCGATGAATTGCTCTGAATCCGATCCACTGTTTCCGCCGCGGCCCACGGCCTTGGTTCAGGAAATCCTCAAGCCGTTGATTGGCGAAGGCGACCTCGCCATCGACGCCACGACGGGCAATGGCCACGATACCCTTTTTCTAGCAGACTGTGTCGGTGCCGCGGGGAAAGTACTGGCCTTCGACGTTCAAGCTGCTGCGCTGGCTTCCGCCCGCGCGCGGTTAGAGTCTGCCAACCTAAGCGAACGCGTGGATTTTTTTCTCGAATCGCACGCTGCCATGGGCCGCCACGCCGCCGCAGGATCGGTCGCGGTGGTCATGTTCAATCTTGGCTACCTGCCCGGAGAAAACCACGACCTCACCACCGAATCTAACGAAACGCTAACTGCCCTCGCCGTTGCGGTCAATCTCCTCAAGCCTGGCGGCGTGCTCAGCGTCGTCTGTTATCCCGGCCACCCCGCCGGCGCGGCAGAGGCTGTGGCGGTGGAATCCTGGATGGCTGCGCTCGCCACCCACGGCTG
>CALPMD020000037.1 GCA_943324575.2 Akkermansia muciniphila | reverse complement strand
GGCGAGCCGAAAGGAACCACACAAACCGTGATCAGCGCTGGAACTACTGTTAGCACTGGAGCCATCCAGTAGAAAACCTTGCGGACGTGGGCGGGCGTGAAGTCTTCCTTGAGGAAGAGTTTTAGGCCATCGGCGATCGGTTGGATCAGGCCAAAAAAGTGGAAGTCCTTCTTGAACCCGAGCAGCGTCAGAGGAATGCCAACACGGTTAGGGCCAACACGGTCTTGGATAACCGCGGAGAAACGCCGCTCGAAGTAAACGCAGACGGGAACCAACGGCAAAACCACCAAGAAGGTGAGCACGATGATCTTCGTGATGATGATAGCGATTTGAAGCAAATCCATGGAAGTAAGTTAGAAGATTGAAGGATTGGGAAATCAGCCGTTGATCAATCCAGCCGCTTTGCGCGCTCTTTCGTTGGCAAGCAGTGGGATCTGATAGCCTGTCTCAGTGATTGGTGTGCCTTGATGGCCGATTTTTGAGAGGGTGAGACCGTTGAAGGCTGGAATGCTATCGGCGAGTGCTTTGAAGATGTCCTCGATGTGATGGACTTCGTTCTTTTCGCCGGTGAGGGCGAGGATCAGGTCGCGGAGGATTTCCCAATCGTCGTGTGCTTGGCCGGTCAGTTCGACCACGCGGTTGAGGCGTTGGAGGCGACCGGAAAGATTGACCATCGAACCACGCTTTTCGGCAAATGCGGCGGACGGCAGCACGAGGTGCGCTTGGTCGGCGGTCGGATTGGCCAACACGCTCGATTGCACGAGGAAATCGAGTTTCTGGAGATCGTCTGCGGTGAAGCCAGCGTCGGTGATGAGATCTTCGCCCAGAACAATCAGCGCTTTGATCGAACCGTTGCGAACGCCTTCGCGGATGGAATCGAGCTTGGCGCAGGGATCTTCTGTTTCGAGAACCAGCTTGGCACCCGTGGTGTTCGGGTTGCGGTCTGCGGCGACCAGCAGGGCGTCGGCCTCGGCAACGCGGGGCACGAGCGAAAGCTGGCTGGTGCCGATTTCGGCGGCGAGCGTGCGGACCAAGAACAGCTCCTCATTGGTCATGCGACCCGAAGCGATGATCGCGATCTGCGCGGCAGGCACTGCCTTGATGCGATTGGCAGCTTCTGCCAGAGCGGCCGACCAGGTGGTGGCGCTGTGGTTGGCTGCGGTTTTTGCCAATGGCTCGGTCAGGCGCGACGTGCTGTCGATATAATGGAAATTCAAACGATGCGAATCGGGCATCCACGCGGAGTTCACCTCGTCGTTGAGACGCGGGGTGATGCGGTGGATCTTGTTGCCGCGGGTCCAGACGTTGATGTTGGTGCCCGTGCCGCAGTTGACGTCGATCGTCGGTGTTTCCTTGAGGAACCAGACACGCATCTGGAAGCGGAAATCATTGGAAGTCAGTGCGCCTACCGGGCAGATGTCGGCGGTGTTGAGAGAGTAGTTGGAATCCAGCAGGCGGTCCGGGTGGACGGTCAGCGTGGTGTGGGTGCCGCGTTGGGTGAAGCCCAGCACCGGGTCGCCCGCGACTTCATCCATGAAGCGGATGCAGCGGCTGCACATGATGCAGCGCTCGTCGTCGAGACGGATGCGCGGGCCGATGTCGACGTTTTTCGGCTTTTTCACCTTCATGTCGATGAAGCGCGAGACGCCGCGGCCGAATTGCACGGATTGCTCCTGCAGGCGGCATTCGCCGGCTTGGTCGCAGATCGGGCAGTCCAGCGGGTGATTGATCAGGAGGAACTCCATCACGCCCTCGCGGCACTTGGTCACCAAGTCGCCGGTGGTGCGGATGCCCATGTTTTCGCCGACCGTGTTGGCACAGGCGATGACGGGGCGCGGCATCCAGCCGATGATTTCGTAGCCGTTTTCGTCGCGCTGCGGCTCTTGGCCGGGTGCGGGGCGGGGCGGCATGCCCATTTGAACGAGGCACATCCGGCAGTTTCCGGGCGAACTCAGCTTCGGGTGGTAACAATAATGCGGAACGGTGACCTGCACTTGTCGGCAAGCCTCGATCATCCGTGTTCCTTTAGGGAATTGATGCCAAACGCCGTCAATCTGTACGTTGACCAAGCCTTTTTCGGCAGCAAGGTCTTTAGGCAGTTTCAGTTCCGCAGTTGCCGAAGGGGTATCGCTCATGGCTAAGTTAGAGCGCCGGGCGTTTGTGCAAGAATCGCTCGGCGGTGCTCGCGCGAGAATATGTCTATCCGAACCCATTCCCGCAAGCGTACTTTGTGAAAAGTTTCACAAAGTACGGGAGATCTCCTCTTCTCGCGAGGCTTGGGGTTGACCCATCGGCATGGCCAGCTTACAGAGCTCTGACATCAATTTTTCAATATGGATCCAACAACGACGGCATACGGAACTTGGAGCGGTGGACGCTTCATGCACTTTGGTGAAACCTTATCAGAAGAGCGTTTCATCGGCTGCATCGAGACAGCTTATGACTCAGGAGTTCGGACTTTTGTCACCTCGGACGTATACGGCAATGGCAAGGCGGATGAGCTGTTGGGCCGCGCCCTCAAGGGGGTCGAGCGCAGCAGCTACAGTCTGGTGGGGATGATCGGTCATGACTTTTATGAGGGCCAGCGCCAAGGCAGTCGCGGTTATCCGCGCTTCACCGATCCCGAGCTGCGTGGACCGTCGGGCTACGCGGACTTCATCCAGATGGCGTGCAGCAAGGAATTGGAACGCTGTGGCACGGATCACTTCGACCTGCTGATGCTCCACAATCCGGACGAGCTTGGATACACCAGCGAGCCGCTATGGCAGGCGTTGCAGGGCGCGAGGGAGCAAGGGCTGACGCGCCTGCTCGGTATCGCGCCGGGTCCAGCGAACGGGTTTTCGCTAGATCTGGTCGGTTGCTTGGAGCGTTTTGGCGAGTGGATCGACTGGTCGATGTTGATTTTGAATCCGCTGGAGCCGTGGCCGGTGGGTCTGACATTGCCGATTTGCGAACAGCACGGGGTCAAGGTGATGACGCGGGTGGTGGATTACGGCGGGGTTTTTCACGACGATCTGGGCGGCGCAGACCACGTCTTCAAGCCAGGTGATCACCGCACCTACCGCCCCGAAGGCTGGGTGCAGCACGGCATGGAGAAGGCCGACCGGATGCGGCCGCTCGCCGAGAAATACGGTCTGAGTTTGATTCAATTTGCGTCAATTTGGAACCTCAGCCATCCCGCAGTGGAGAGCGTGGTGCCGACCTTCATCCAAGAAGCTGGAGATGGGGCGCGCCTGATCGAAGATAAGATCCGCGAGTTTGGGAAAATGCCGGACCTGCGCTTCACCGCCGAGGAGGTGGAATCGATCCGCCAGATTGGCGACAACACCGGTTGCATGAGCTTGAAGGGCGCCAGCAAACGCCACGCGACCAGCGAGCGCCCCGACGAGTGGCCGATGCGCGAGGACCTGCTGGAATTGGCAGAACGCAATGGTTTGGGCGACGCTTGGTGAGGTCGTTCCTCTCCCCAGCTCAAGAAGCTTCGGAATCCTCCTTGGACTCATACCACGGGATCTCCTCGTTGACGCTGTGTTGGAGATCGGCGATAACCTGTGCTCCCAAGAGTAAAATCAAAGCGATGGCTTCCATGGTTAGAAGAACCACGATGATCGTTGCCATTGAGCCGTAGATCAAATTCACGACCGAGACCTTGGCGTAATAAGCGACGAGCATATGGCGAACGATTTCCCACAAGATGGTAGCAGTCAGTCCGCCGGCCAGTGCCCGCTTGAATGGAACCATCGCCATTGGCATGATTTTATAAAAAAGCGTGAAAAGTAGTACGAGGCTAAACACGCCGACCAAGTAAATGATCCCGCCCATGTGATTGTGTAGCAGACCGTGGATCATCGGAAGATGGGAGATTTTTTCTCCCTGGGCATCTATGATCGCATTAATCATGGAAATAATGATTAGGCCTACGGCGATGATGGTGATGAACAGATAGGGCATCAGCGCTGAAACCCAGAATTTGCGCTTAAGGGAGGGGAGTGGGCGGTGGAAAATAATGGCGAAAGCATCCTCAATCACCCGGAAAGCCAGTGAACTGAAGATCAGGAGTGATAGTCCGCCCAGCCAGCCGATCAACTGGCGCGTGTGAAGGAAGGCGACCAGCACCTCCGAGAGCGTCGGTGCAAAGCCGGGAGCAATGAGCGCAACCTCTGCGGTGATCGTTGCCAAGAGTTGCGGAGGGTCGACGAAGTGTGAGACGACCACAATCAGAACGGCCGAAAGAGGAATCAGCGAAAGCATCATGTTGTAAGCGACCGCCGAAGTGAGAAGCAGACCGTGGTTGCGCAGGAAGAAATCACGCAGGACGCGTCTGGCGAATCGGAGTATCTTCGGTAAGAGTGAATACATCGTGTCTGAGCTTGGAGCGATACTCGCCCACTATGCAATAGGCAATAGGCAAACGCAAACCGAGAGGTGGCGTTTCTAGCGTTTACAAGTGAAGGGACTGGTCGATCAGTTCCAGAAATTCGCGACGATCTGGCGGCAGGGCGGCGCTGGTGGATTCGCGGGCGAGTGCGGAAATAATCTCGGCATCGATTGCATCGGGCAGTTCTCCCGCAAGCCACTGCGCGAAAGTACAGACAAGGGCGGCGAAGCGGGCATCATCTGATGGCTCGGCATCGCGGCGATAGGTAAGTGAAATCGAGGGTGCCGCAGTGTCATTGGTCGTCCAGTCGAGGGTGCCGAGGTCGCCGCCCGGCTTAATCGTTTCGATCTCGATGGCCACCGTGGTTGCAGAGTTGGCTCGCAGCAAAGTGGGCAGAGCGCCCATAACCTGTCCTTGGGTGGGGGTGTAGCCGAGAAGGCGGTAATGCGAGACGTTGTCAGGATTTGGGTGGTAGGCGAGTTTGGCGTTGCAGTCGTTTCGTGCGCCGCCGCGGATTGAAACAAGGAGCAGCGTAGCAGAAGGCTTCCACGGACAGGCGATCATTTCGCTGCTCAGCGTAGCGAGGTGTTGACCGGTCCCGTCGCCGCGATTGTCCGGGTGCCAACCATTCACCGCATCGCGTGCGATTGCTACCACTCCATTGAGGCGAAATGAAAAATGGTTGAAAATTTCTTCCAAGTGGACCGCCTCGTGTGGCGGACGTTGCCGGTTTTCTCGGATCGATTTGGCGATTTCTTCGAGGCTCGACGGTTTGATTTGTACCGGCAAATCGAGGCTTGGGTAATCCGCCGGAGTTATCGTGCCGCGCTGCACGACGCTGGGAAGGATAGGTTCAGGAGCGACGGGCGGCTGAGGGGTGATTGTTGCTTTCGCGATGGTTGTCGATGCGGAATCTGGGACTACCGTCCCTTGGGCGCTCGTCGGCGAATCATCCGCAGGCATGCGCATGAGTAGGAATGTGGTCACTGCCAGAACTGCCGCTGCGGAAGCTGGGATGATCCACGCCTGCAAATTCTCTCTTAGCGCGGCAAGCGAGATCACTTTCCGCGTGCGGTGGGTGGCGAGCGCCTTGCGGCGGACATTCTCGCGCTGGCGGGGTTGTAGTTTCTCCGCAGGGGTCGTCAGGTTTTCGCGGAGGTTGAGGTGGATGGATTTTAGCTGCTGGATCTTTTGTCGCAGCGAGGGATCGGAGGCGGCTTCTTGTTCGACGGCTGACACCTCGTTCGCGCTCAGTTCTCCTAGAACATAGTTGGTAAGGCGGGGATCTTCAGGTTGGAGAGGCATAAGAAATACGGGTCGGAGTTTTAGAGTCGCAAGTCATCGGGTAAAATCTCGCGCAAGCGTCGGAGGCCCGTATGGATTAGGAATCCGATGTTGCTGGAGGTCAGGCCCGTGATTTTCTGAATCTCAAGGTAACTGAGGTCGTGTTGGAATTTGAGAAGTATCACTTCGCGTTGATTGGCGGTAAGGCGATCCATGTAACTCATCAATCGTGTCTGTTGCTCTTGTTGTTGAGCTTGCTCGTCCGGCAGGAGTCCAGAATCGGCGACTTTTTGCCACGGGCTATCTTCCAGAGACTGACAGCGCCGGTCCTTGCGCACCAAGTCCAGCGAGCGATTGCGGCAGACCGTGAATAGCCAAGGTTTGAGGCGATCCTCCACGGTGATGAGATCCTGTTGGCAAAGCCGGATGAAGGTGTCTTGGACTACGTCGCGTGCGAGGTCGAGATCGTGCAGGATCGACATGGCATAGCCGATGAGAGGCGATTCAAAGTCAGCCACGGCCTGCATGATGAACTTCTCCCGGTTGGGCGGGCGGGTGGCTTGGACCGCGGGGAGAGCTTTCTTTGCTAGCTCAACGGATGAGGCCATCGCCACCTCAGGAAAATTTTCCGAAGCCCCCGACATATCAGCGGATGAAGTAGCTTAGGTGCTCCAGCTCGAGCGCGAGATCGACATTATTGACGGTGACGTTCGGTGGGACCTCAAGTACGATCGGCGAGAAGTTGAGCACGCCCTGAATGCCCGCGGCGACGAGTCGATTGACCACGGACTGGGCGAACTCCACCGGCACACAGAGGATTGCCAATTTCACAGAGTGTTCGGTGATGAACTTTTCCACATCCGATTCGGAAAAAACAGGAATGGTGACGCCGCGTGAACGAGCGGCATCGGGATTGGCATCAAAGGCAGCGACCACCTCGAAACCCTCTTTTTCGAACCCGTGGTAGCGAAGTAGCGCCGAGCCGAGGTTACCCGCGCCGACGAGGATGACCGGTTGGAGTTGCTCGCGACCGAGGGTTTCCCAGATCGTCGAGCACAGAATCTCCACCGGATAACCCAGTCCACGCGTGCCGAATTGGCCAAAGTAGGCAAGGTCCTTGCGCAGCTGGGACGGCTTGACCCCGGCCGCCTTGGCGAGGGTGGTGGAGCTGACCGTCGCAACCCCGTTGTCATGCAGTTTTTGCAGGCAACGGTGATAGATGGATAGCCGATAGATCGCCTTTTTGGGGATGTCGATTTTGCCGATTTTATCGGGGTTTTCCACGGCCGTTTGGGGAGGGAGGTTAGAGTTTCTCTGGCTGTTGGAGAAATGCCGAAACGCGGTTTAGCAGGACTCCGGCACCACCACCATCGACCACGCGGTGGTCGAAGGTGAGTAACAAATCCGCTTCGGTGGCTGGTAGGAACGCTTCGACCTGCTTGCTCCAAACCGGCTTCTTGACCCCAGCACCGATGCCTAGGATGAGCGTCTCGTTGGGTAAAGGAATCGGCGTACCCGTGGTGAGACCGAAGGTGCCGAAGTTCGTCACTGTGGCAATTCCACCACGGCAATCCTGTTCGGTCAGTCGACGGCGGCGCGCGCGGTCGACGAGATCGTCGTATTCCGCCACGAGTTCGCGCAGCGATTTCTGGTCCACCTTGCGCATGACGGGAACGACCACGCCATCTTCCACCTGCACGGCCACGCCTATGTCAAACGAGCGCGGGTGCACCACTTTGTCGCCGATCAGATAGCCCGCTGTCGTCGGGTTTTCGGCGAGAGCGAGCGCGAACGCGCGTAGCAGATAGAGGGTCAGGCCCGGCTTTGGCGACTGGTCGCGGCGGTGGTCTAAGGTGCGGTCGAGAAGCACGGGTCGACCCACGGTCGCCAGCGGGCGGGTCCAGCTGCGGCGCATGGCATCCGCCACCGCTAGGCGCATCGGCGAGGCAGGGGAGCTCGGCCACTCATCGAGATAGTCGAGAAAACGTTCGAGGTCTTCCACGGTCACGCGGCCACCTGCTCCGGTACCGACGATGGCGGAAATGTCGGCCTCGCGGATTCCGAGATCGTCCATCCGCGCCCGCATTCGTGGGGAAATGTAGTGAGCACCCAACACGCCGGTCGGAACAGGCAAACCTTTGACGCTGGGAACCACAGCGGGAGCCTCCTCATAGGCATCATCGTCGAGCGCGAAGTGCAGGTTTGCCTCCGCTTGCGCCGGGCGGCTGGATTGGTTGCTGCCGCGTTTGGCTTCAATCGCTTCCAAAGACTCCACGCCAGTGCGGGCGATTTCCTCATCCGTTACATTCAGCAATCCTAGCAGAGTTCCGACCGAGTAGGAAATCCCTTCCTGTGCCCTCAGTTCCGATACCACGCCATCGCAGAGTGTGGTCACGCCCATGACCGCCTTGTTGGTTTCGACCTCGATGATTTCCTGGTCGGTGCGCACCGAATCGCCCACCGAGATTCCAAGACGGATGATGGTGGCTTCAGCGATGGATTCGCCGAGTTGGGGCATGAGAATGGGTACCGTTGGCATTTTGGCTAAAAGCTGAAACTAGAAAGAGAGGAGTTTGCGTAGTGCCTCGCAGATCGATTCCGGCGTCGGGCGATGTGCAGCCCAGAGTTTCGGGTGATAAGGGACCGGCGTGTCGCGGGCGTTCAGGCGCTGTGGCGGCGCGTCGAGCAGGTGGAAGCCTTCTTCCGTCACTCGCGCAATCACCTCGGCCGTGACGCCGCCCCAGGGGAACGCTTCACCCACGGCTAAGAGGCGTCCCGTTCGCGCGACGGAGGCGAGCACCGTATCCATGTCCAGCGGTTTTACTGAGCGCAGGTCGACCACTTCGATCTCCCAGCCGTCCTGCTGGAGTCGGTCGGCCGCGCGCACAGCTTCGTGGACCATCGCACTGTAGGCCACCACCGTCGCGTGTTTGCCGGGGCGGGTGATCCGCGCTTGGCCGATCGGTAGGCGGTCGTCGCTGATCGACTTCGCCTTCAGCCAGCGATAGAGAAACTTGTGCTCGCAATAGATGACCGGATCGTCCAGCGCCACGCCATCTAACAACATGTGATACGCGTCCGAAACCGTCGC
>CALPMD020000036.1 GCA_943324575.2 Akkermansia muciniphila | reverse complement strand
CATGGGTCATAAAGGCCGGTCACAGCGGTCCCGGCTGCGTTATAAATCAAACCGTTTTTGTTCGCTTTGCCTTCCTTCACCGAGAGAAACTTAATCGCTCTCGTGTTCAGCGGCGTCGCGATGGTTTCAATACCCAGCAAGGCATTGAGCACTGTAAGGTCAGCCGTCGTTGTCGGGTTCGTTGTCGTTGCCACTGCCACTTGCGTATCCGCAGCAATCGCATCCTTCGGCATGCTCCCATACTCCGTGTAGAAGTTATTCACCGCCGTCTCAAGCGCGACGCAAGTCGCGAGTGCGGTGGTTTTCTTGGCCTTTTGGATCGCTGAGACGCCCGCTGAAAACCCCACTTTCGCCAGCACGGCGATGATGGCGATCACGACCAGAAGTTCAACTAGGGTAAAGCCGTTCTGGCGGCGTGGTGCTTGGGTTTTCATGATAGAGTGGGCTGTTCGCAGAGACTCAGCCAATACGAGATTCGATCAAATCACAAGCTTCCAATTACTTTTGGAAAGCTCAGGATAGATAATCCTAACGTGCTTTCCTCTGGGCGCAATCGTTTTTCCCCTGCGTTTGCCGTTGCGGAGACGGGCAGTTAGAGGCAAACTCAAGCCATGCTTGGCAAAAATCTGCGAGATTCCGTCCTCGATTCCCTGCGCACCGCCAGCGGCAACCCGCTTTCGAAGTCGCAGCTGGCCCGAAGCCTTAGACTGCCCGGAACCCAGATCACAGAACTGCGCAAAACCCTCGATGCCCTGATCAAGGAAGGCCTACTGGTCGAGGCGAAGAAATCCACCTACCTCCTTGCCAGTACTCCTCAAAACCAACTCTCCGGCACGCTCAAGTTCCAGCCAAAGGGCCACGCCTTCTTTTTCCCCGACCTCACCGACCCGCAGAATCTCGCCACGGGCTTGGACTTCACTGTTCACTCGCGCATTCTCGTCAACCGCCGCGATGTCGCCACCTCGCTGGATGGCGACCGCGTGAGCATTTCCCTCATCCGTCCAGTAGCGCGGCCCTTCCGCACCCGCAGCGAATTCAGCCCCGACCCTGGCGATGAAATCCGCGGCAAGGTCGAGAAAGTCCTCGCCCGCCGCTCTGGTCGCCTCGTTGGCATTTTTCGCAAAAAAAACCAACACGGCTGGATCGATTGCGACGACAAGGCGGTTGAGGGCAAAATCGATCTCATCGGCGACACCACCGCCCAGTCGGGCCAACTCGTCGTCGTCGATCTTGAAGACTGGACTGATCGCAACGTCACCCCGCGTGGCCGCGTGATCGAAGTCTTGGGCTGGCCCGGTGATCCCGGCGTCGACATGGTCTCGGTGATTCATCGTTACGGCTTACGCACCTCCTTCCCCGAGGAAGTGCTGTCCGAAGCCCGCGCCGTCCCAGAAGACCCTGATCCCGACGAAATCGCCCGCCGCAAGGACTGGCGCGACAAACTCGTCATCACCATCGACCCTGCGGATGCGAAGGACCACGACGACGCCATCTGGCTCAAAAAAACCGACCGCGGCTGGTCACTCGCCGTCCATATTGCCGATGTCTCCCACTACATCAAACCCGGCAGTCCTATGGATCAAGAAGCCATTGAGCGCGGAAACTCGACCTACCTTGTGGATCGCGTCCTGCCGATGTTGCCGACCGAACTGAGCAACGGCATTTGCTCCCTCAAGCCCGACGTTGACCGCCTGACCAAGTGCGCCCTGCTCGACATCTCTCCCACCGGAGAGATTACCCAGGCCAAGTTCATTGATGCGGTCATTCATAGCCGCGCCAAGCTCTCCTACGAACAAGCGCAAGCCATCCTCGACGGCCAGCCCGCACCCAACGGCTCCGACCCCACCCTAGCCCCCATGGTCCAAGAAGGCTGGAAACTCGCCTCCGCCCTGCGACAACGCCGCTTTGCCCACGGCGCGCTGGATCTGGAAATGCCCGAAATCAAAATTCGCCTCGACGATCAAGGACGCGCCGTTGTCGCCGATCCGGTGATCCACACCGCCAGCCACCAACTCGTCGAAGAATGCATGCTCGCCGCCAATGAGGCGGTCGCAAAAATCCTCAAAGACCGCATGAAACCCGCGATCTATCGCATCCACGAAGATCCCGATCCCTCGCGCCTGCTCGACTACGTCGAGACCGCCAAAGCCCACGGCTACCGCCCCGGCGACCTCACCAACCGCGCGCACATCCAGAAGTTGCTCGACGCCTCCAAGGGCAGCCCCGAAGAACACGTCATCAAGCTCGGCCTGCTTAAAAGCCTCAAACGCGCGGCCTACTCCGCCGAGCCAATCGGCCACTACGGCCTAGCCAAAGGCGACTATTGCCACTTCACCAGCCCGATCCGCCGCTACGCCGATCTGATCGTCCACCGCGCCCTGCAACCGCTCTTGCAAAATCCCCCAAAGCGCCACGATGTTACCCCGTCGCAGGCCGAATTGCGAGAGATTTCCCGCCACATCTCCGACACCGAACGCACCTCCGCCGATGCCGAAAGCGAGACCAAGCAAATCAAGCTGCTCGAATACCTTGACCGCGTCGCTAGCTCCGAAAAACCGCCGCTTTTCGACGGCCTCATCACCGACGTCCGCCCCATGGGCTTGATGGTCGAAATTCCCGACATGGGCGTCCGCGGCGTCGTCAAGCGCGAAGACCTCCCCGAAGGCCGCTGGCGTTTCGAAGCCCACCGCATGGCTTGGGCCTCCATGGATGGCAAAGTCATTCAGCTCGGCATGCGCATCCCTTTACGCGTCACTCGCATTGACTTCGACAAACGCTTTGTGGACTTCGCCGTCGCTGGCAAGCCTACCAGTGCAGGCACCCATTACGGCATGCCGACGCGCCCCGTTGCGGCCAAAAAGCCCGGTAAGCCACACACGCAGCCGGCCGCCAAGGTCGGGCCCTCCTCGCGCAGCCGCTATCACGAAAGCAACCTCAAAAAATCCAAACCTCGCAAACGCAAGTAAACCGGTAATCCTGCCAAAGCCGCCTGAAGCTTTTTCTCAAATACTGGGAAAGGGATAACGGATTTGGAAAAGCCCACTAACAAAGATGGGAGCTGGCGATTCTCCCCCTATTTCTACTTTCTGCTCTTCTCCTATCGGGATCAGCGCATCTCTAAACTGAAGCGAGCGGTCCCCGTCTTGTCCTTACTGGGATCTGCTGACCAGATGATTGAAAATCCGCGCTTCAGCTGGCCAAAATTCGGATTTGAAAGATTCATTGCAGAGTTCGACGAGGCGAGAAAGATGAATTTCTTACCATCATAAATCGTGGGCTTGACTTCGATGGCGGCGATTCCGGGACCATTGAGATCCTTTGACCCCGCATCCACGGCGACGCCAAGGTCCTGTTTGACGCGTTTACTATCAGTCCATTTGAGGTCGACAGTACCGCTCTTGGCTTTGCGTGCCATTTCCCGCTCCAGTTTTTTGGCATCGCTCTTGCTCAAGTTAGCTGCCGGCGCCTTTAATTCATCTTCAAGGCTAGGAAAGGTCGCACGAATGCAGAATTGGGGATGATTGAGGGTACCTGGATCTGAAATTCGTCCGCCGATGGAAATGGTGCCGCTGCGCTGTTCGAAGACGACTTCAAGCGTGGCATTGCCAGCGACCTTGCCGCGGATGACGGATTTTTGGAGCTTAGCAGTAGGCGGCTGGAGCCCCTCGAGTGTTTCTGGCTGAATAGTCCTTTCGATGACTTTGCCATCGGGCTGGGTTTCTCGGACAAAGATCTCCACCTTAATGGATAACTTGTCCGTTAACTCGCTGAATATCCCATCGGGATAAAGAACAGCCTTTGCATTGTTGGAGTAGACCTTGAATTGGCTCCGGCCCGTGGCGTGAACCGCGTAATAGCCCAACCAAGGCGGTTCTAGCATCGGCAGTTGGGCAGATGCTTGCTGCATGCCCACGGTAGAAATAAGGCACAAGGCCAACAGGCCGAGAGAGGGAATCGCGCGGCGAGGGATGGGACGGATCAGTTCGTAGCTCATGAGTTTTTTTCAGGAAAAAAGAGTTGCGGATGCATGCTTATGACAGGCCGACAGCTTACTGGAAGCAGAGCGGATCACAAGTTATTCTGGAGGGGATGAAGCGCTCCCGCAACCCTATATGCTGCGAATTTTATCCCTTTCGCGACAAATTCAACCTGTTTTTCCATCGGGCGATCGCCATTTCCCATTGCAAACACGCGATTTCTTATTGGGCAACTGCAATTTCCTGTTGGACACACGCGATTTCCCATTGGGCAGCTGCGGTTTCCTGTTGGACGAACACGATTCCCCATTGGGAAACTGCGATTTCTTATTGGGCAACTGCGATCTCCTGTTGGGTGAACACGATTTTCCATTGGGAAACTACGATTTTCCGCTTGGCGAACGCACCTACGAGAGGGATGCGGCTGCCGATTGGGTTGGATGGATCGAACAATGTTTTGTGAATACTAAATATAAGACTAACATTATATATTAGTCTTCAGACTCGCTTACTCACTGTTAGACAATCGAAACGCTGCGAAAAATTCCAAAAATCAAAAAACTGGCAATTACCACTTGACCGTGACTCTTGGAATTGTTTTATGTGTTTTGTTGATCAAAGCCAAGCCAATGGCCGCGTAATTCTCCCCCTGCCGATTCATTTACCCCCAAAATCCCCCCCCTTATGGAAAAAGCGTTTGTTGCGCTTCTGAAATCCCCCCCCTGTTGATCTGTATTTCATCAATCAAGGTATCGCCATCAGGATTGGCAGAAACCCATGGTGAAATTTAGCCTGTAAACCTGAAGGTTGAGTCCATTCGGCTCTTCCGCCCTCCTTCACGATGTCGCCGCCCAAATGGGGGCTCATTGTCTACCATCTCTGCAAAACGTTTCATCGGTTAGATGACTATGTCTGCGATCGAATTTCATTCCAGATTGGGCCTCCCCAACCAAGGGCGGCAGCGTATCAAGGCCGCTCGGGTGACCGACGGATGCCATGATCCTGCATCTGCGGCATTGCCTGGATGGAAGCGCGCGCTCGATATCACCTGCATACTGACGAGCCTGCCACTTGTCTTGCCGCTATTGGCTCTGGTGGCCCTGTGGGTGCGCTGTGTCTCTAGCGGCCCAGTGATTTTTTGTCAGGAAAGAATCGGAATCAATGGCAAACGTTTTCTAATGTATAAGTTTCGCAGCATGGAAATGAATGCGAGCCTGATTCCGCATGAGGAGCACACCCGAAACTTGATCCAATCCGATCGACCATGGGTTAAGCTGGATGCCTTGGATGACCCTAGGATCATCCAGGGTGGCCTCCTATTAAGGGCATCTGGACTCGATGAGTTGCCACAGTTGATCAACGTCCTTTGCGGAGAGATGAGCCTAGTGGGCCCTCGCCCTTGCCTTTCGCATGAATACGAACTCCACACACCCAGCCAGCGGGCACGCTTCAGCGTGCTTCCTGGAATGACGGGTAGCTGGCAGGTCAATCATGGTAACGACACAACTTTCCGCCAGATGAACGAGATGGATCGACAATACATTGGCCTCACCTCGTTTAAAAACGATTTGGCGATCATCCTGCGAACGCCTGCCATCCTCGTTGATCGGATAAGGCACGTGCGGTCTCAACAAGCGGACGGCGAGAGGCATACAAAGCAGCCTGGCATTGAGGCCAATGAAGCATTGCCCGAGTTAAATTGATCCTGGGCGCTGAACTGCAAAAGAGTGCTAGATATATGACTTCAGAAATGAATGATCGACTACGGATCGCGCCCAGCGTGAAGCTAGGCGACGGAGTCAGGCTCTTTGACTTTATTAATCTCTACGGTTGCGAGATCGGCGATGAGACGAGGATCGGCTGCTTCGTCGAGATCCAAAGCGGCGTGAAAATCGGCGCGAGGTGTAAAATATCAAGTCATACTTTCATCTGTGATGGCGTGACTATTGAGGATGAAGTTTTTATCGGTCATGGTGTCTCATTTACCAATGACCGCTGGCCTCGCTCCGTGAGAAATGATGGGGAAGTACAAGCTCAGGGCGATTGGCAATGCCAACAAACTCTGGTAAGGCAAGGTGCGTCGATCGGGTCGGGAGCCACCATCATCGGCGGACTAGTCATCGGAGAAAATGCGATGGTCGGGGCGGGCTGCGTCGTGACGACCGATGTCCCAGCTGGAGAAACTGTAGTGGGAAATCCTGCCCGACTCATCCATCGTGCAAGCTCGAAGCGAGACTGATGGTTCCGTTTCAGGACATGAAAGGCCGACACGTTGCAGAGCGTGAAGCATATCTGAAGGTTATCGGGGATGTCATTGATTCGGGCGAGCTCGCAGGAGGTCGTTATGTGGAAAAATTCGAAAGAGATTTTGCAACTTATTGTGGGGTTGCGCACGCGGTGGGTGTCGGCAGCGGTACCGAGGCGCTTTGGTTGACCTTGTTGGCCATGGGAATTGGCCCGGGCGATGAAGTAATTACCGTGCCGATGAGCTTCGTCGCCACGGTGGAGGCCATCTGCCTAACAGGAGCAAAGCCGGTATTTGTCGATATTGATCCGCATACGTATACACTCGACCCAACCGCCCTCCATGGCGCATTGACTCACAGAGCCAAGGCGATTATTCCGGTTCACCTTTTCGGCCAGCCAGCGGACATGGCTCCCATCCTCGAATTTGCGCGTCAGCACGGACTTCGGGTGATCGAAGACGCCGCGCAGGCACACGGCGCAGAATGCGGCGGACAGAAGGTCGGATCGATTGGTGACGCCGGATGCTTCAGCTTCTACCCAGCGAAAAACTTAGGGGCCATGGGCGAGGCTGGCGCAGTAGTCACTGGCGACAAAAAACTCGCGGATCGGATTCAGAAGCTCAGAAACCATGGTCAGTCTGACAAAAACTCTCATGCACTTGTGGGGTGGAATTGCAGAATGGACGGGATTCAGGGCGCGGTCCTAAGCCTCAAACTTCAACGACTCGATCACGAGAACCAGATGCGTCGCTGCCATGCCCGGATGTACGCGGAAAAATTGAGCGACTTATCTGAGCTTGATCTCCCAATGGAAGCGTCTGGCCGATCCCACGTCTTTCACATCTACGCAATCCGAACCCCCGCCAGAGACCGATTGATCTTAAATTTCAGAGCCAATCAAATCGAATTTGGCGTTCATTACCCAGTTCCGATCCATTTGCAACCCGCCTTCCATCATTTGGGACTTAGGCTCGGCGACTTTCCCATCTCGGAGAGTTACGCGAAGGAGCTTGTTTCATTGCCGATGTTTCCGGAGATGGAAACCGAGCAGATTGACCTAGTAGTCCGTGCAATCTGCACGACCTTTGACCGGTAATGGTTAATAGTCCGACTATGCAAATGATAATTATCATTTATTATATTTAAAATGAATAAGAAAATACAACATATTAATCATCCTGAAAAAATTAGTTTTCATGACGTTCTATTTATATTTGTTAAGCATGCTAAAAAAATTATTGTGCTGACCCTATTGGGGTTGATCGCAGCCACCGCGGTTTACCTAAATCATGATACAATCTATCAGTCGAAAGCAAAGTTGCGTGTTCGATATGTCCGTGAATCTGGCACAGTTGATCCTTATGAAGAAACTAAAAGTACCTCAGGCGGCAAGTCGGCAGATTCTGTGATCAATACGGAAATCGAAATTCTAAACAGCACAGATCTCGCAGAGGAAGTCGCCAAAGAAGTAGGGGTCGATCAATTGCTATCAGGCAATGTAGCCCTCAGGAGTCCGACGCTTTCGAGTGCTGCGGAAGAAATTTCGAAGGGGATGGAGGTTGTCTCCGGCCAAAGTAGCAATGTGCTCTACATCACTTATGGGAATAAGGATTCAAAGATCTCTAAGCTCGCTCTAAATAAAATCATCGAGCTGTATTTCAAAAAGCATCTGGAAAGTCACCGCTCGGCGGCGGCCTTCGATCTGATTTCAAAGCAGGCTGAAGAAGTCCGTTGCCGCTTAGAACAGACGGAAACGCATCTAAACAAGCTACGAACCGAATCCGGCATTCTGTCGCTAAACGAGGCCACGGGAGCATTGTCATCCCAGCGGGCAAAGACCCAAGAGGAACTGATGAAAGCTAGGGCCGATTTTGCAGAGCGGCAGGCAAGTATCGAATCACAGACGAAGATTTCTGGCACAGAAGACCGGACGATTTATAAAAGTCGACCAAGCCTTGAATCTCTTCCTGTCGGTGAAGCCAACCCGGAAGATTCTAGTGTCCCGCCCCAGCAGGCCATCACGGAGTATCGAGCCTCTTTAGAACTGCTTAACTTCCTACAAAAGCGAGACATTGAGTTGCGCCTCAAGTTCAAATCGGGCAACCGGCTGCTAACCCTCAATCAAAGGCAACTTGATACTTATGATACAAAACGACGAGCACTGCTTGAAAAATATCCGAGCCTTGTTGCTGAAACGGAAGGACTCGAATCGGATGCGGCCAATCCTAGGCGGGGCCTGATCATGGAAAAAGCACAACTTGCCGCCATTGGGGCGAAAATCGAAGTTTATGAAGCCTACATCAAGGATATAGCGGAGCAGTTTGGTCAGCAATATGCCATAGGAGCTGAGATTGATGAGATGGAACGCCGCAGGCAGATCGAGGATGCTGAGTACAGGTCACTCGAGGCAAACCTGAAAAATGCTAGGCTTGACCAGACTCTGGATCCCAAGCGGATGCCAAACATCACCCTGGTCCAACAGCCATCGAACCCTATCAAAACATTCGACAAAAAGACGGGCGGCGTAATTTTGGGCATCGCTGGGTCGGGTTTT
>CALPMD020000035.1 GCA_943324575.2 Akkermansia muciniphila | reverse complement strand
TTCCGTTTAGCGGCAATGAAGACCTTCACTTCCTTGATGACGCCTGGATCGACTTCATCGCCGGATTCCAGCGAGTCGAGCTTGCGCTCGCGCTCGGTGTCGAGTTCTTGGAAACGGCTTTCGAAGGATGTGATAATTTCCAGAATCTTGTTACGGATCGGGGAAGGATCGATTTCGATATGATCGTGGACAGAAGCCAGCTTGCGAAGCAGGGTCTTAGTGATCTTGCGGTTCGCAGGGATGATGATTTCACCGGTCTGCGCATTGACGACGTCGAGTGGGATTTTTTCACCCAGCAAGATGTCAGAGAGGCGCTCGGTGAGATCATCCGTGAGCTTGTCCGCTTTCTTTTTGTGCTCATCGCTGATCTTCTTGAGCGTCTTCTTGAGCTCAACTGGATCGACTTTTTCAGCACGCTTTTTGGCGAAGCCGCTTTGCGAAACACGAACGTCTTGGACGATTCCGACACAGCCGGATGGCACGCGGAGGGAAGTGTCTTTCACGTCGGCTGCCTTTTCGCCGAAGATGGCGCGAAGGAGGCGCTCTTCAGGAGCCAACTCGGTTTCGGACTTCGGAGTGATCTTGCCGACAAGGATGTCGCCAGGTTTCACTTCGGCACCGATGCGGATGATGCCGTCGTGGTCGAGGTTGCGGAGTGCATCTTCGCCAACGTTTGGAATGTCGCGGGTGATTTCTTCAGGTCCGAGCTTGGTGTCGCGAGCTGCCACGTCGAATTCCGAAATGTGGATCGAGGTGTAAACGTCGTCTTTGACCACGCGCTCGGAGATGACAATAGCATCTTCGAAGTTGTAGCCGTTCCAAGGCATGAACGCGACGAGAACATTACGACCGATGGCGAGTTCGCCGTCTTCGGTGTTTGGTCCGTCAGCGAGGACTTGGCCCTTCTTGATCTTCTGGCCTTTCTTGACGATTGGCTTCTGGTTGATGCAGGTGCCGGCGTTGGAACGCATGAACTTCCGCAGAGGATAGGCCATGATGCCCTTCTCCACGTTGGTTCTGACGGACTCAGCATCGCTCAGGAACTTCTCTTCCGAAACTGGCAGGGTGCCGTCCGGAGTCGTGACAATGATTTCCGCAGTCGCAGCGGCAACGATGCCGTCGGCTTCGGAGACCACCACCGCACGGGAATCGCGGGCAGCTTTGCCTTCGAGACCGGTGCCGACGAGCGGCGACTCGGAAACGAGAAGCGGCACGCCTTGACGTTGCATGTTCGAACCCATGAGCGCGCGGTTGGCGTCATCGTGTTCGAGGAACGGAATCAGACCGGCAGCCACGGAAACGAGCTGTTTCGGCGAGACGTCCATGTAGTTCACTTCCGTCGGAAGTGCTTCGATGAACTCGCCACCCTTTTCACGGGCGGTGATGCGCTCGGTTTGGAAAGCACCCTTTTTGTCGATTGGATTGTTGGCCTGGGCGATGAGGAAGTTTTCCTCTTGGTCGGCCGTCAGGTATTCGATTTCGTTGGTGACCTTGGAGTTCACCACGCGGCGATAAGGAGTTTCGATGAAGCCGAACTCGTTGATGCGAGCATAGGTACACATCGAGTTGATGAGACCGATGTTCGGACCTTCGGGGGTTTCGATCGGGCAGATCCGGCCGTAGTGAGATGGATGCACGTCGCGGACTTCGAAGCCAGCACGGTCACGATTGAGACCGCCAGGTCCAAGCGCGGAGAGACGACGCTTGTGCGTCAGCTCGGCGAGTGGGTTGGTTTGGTCCATGAACTGCGAGAGCTGCGAGCGGCCGAAGAAATCACGCACGACGGCGGAAAGCGCCTTCGGATTGATCAGCTTCTGCGGTGTCATGCCTTCGATGTTCACGTCGAACAAAGTCATGCGCTCTTTAACCAAACGTTCCGTCCGGGCAAGACCGACGCGGCACTGGTTGGCAAGGAGTTCACCCACTGCACGAACACGACGTGAGCCAAGGTGGTCAATGTCGTCGATGACACCGTCGCCTTTTTTCAGCTTGAGGATGTAACGGACGGCCGCGAGGAAATCCTCGGGGACCATGATCCGCTGATCGGAATCCACTTGGATGCCGAGCTTTTGGTTGATCTTGTAACGGCCCACGCGAGTGAGGTCGTATTTCTTCGCATCGAAGAACAAACGCTTGAGCAGGGCGCGAGCGTTTGCAGCCGTTGGCGGATCGCCAGGGCGGAGTTTGCGGTAGATGTCCTTGAGCGCGGATTCTTCGTCCTTCGCAGGATCCTTGCGGAGCGACTTGAGGAGGATTTCGTCTTCGCGGCCGTCGATGACTTCGACAGCCTTGTGGCCGAGAGCCAGCAATTGGCGGACGATGCCGATGGTGAGCGGCTCATAGGCCTTTGCCACGGTCAGTTCGCCATCGAGAATGTCTTCGAACGGCACTTTGTGGCCGAGTTCGCCTTCGTCCATCGCCTCGCTGAGAGGAAGCGACTCTGGGGAATAGAAGTGGCTGACGATGTCGCGGTCTGTCGGGTAGCCGAGCACGCGCAGGAACGTGGTCGCAAGGAATTTGCGACGGCGACGACGACGGTCGAGATAGACGTAAAGCAGATCGTTGGTGTCGAACTGCACTTCGAGCCATGAACCGCGGTCAGGAATGATGCGGAACGAGTGAAGCAGTTTGCCGTTAAGATGCTGCGAGGTCTCAAAGCAGATACCTGGCGAACGGTGAAGCTGTGAAACGATGACACGCTCAGCACCATTGATGATGAAAGTACCACGGCGGGTCATCATCGGCAGTTCGCCCATATAGACGCGCTCTTTCTTGGTGCCCGTTTCGTCTTTCAGCTTAAACGTCACATAAAGTGCCGCACTGAAACTCTCGCTGTTGCGCAGCGAGTCGAGTGAGGTGATCTTTGGATCTTCGATGTCGTAAGTGACAAAATCGAGTTCGATCGCTTCGTCGTAGCTTTTGATGGGGAAAACCTCACGGAAAACCGCTTGGAGACCTGCATCAGCTCGCTCGCTAGGGAGCACTTCCTTCTGAAGGAATTCATCGTATGACCGGCTCTGAACCTCAATGAGGTTAGGCGGTTCGATGACTTCTTCGAATTTCCCGAAATAGAGACGTTCTGCCATGGCGTTAGGTGGTATTCTTTCTTACAAATTGAGCCCGAGCCGCGAACGGTCTCAGGCAGGGGTGGATCAAGCGATGAAAAGTTGTGTCGGAATCGGCGCGAAAACCTGTTTCAAGTACTAGAGTCTCGCGTCGGTTACGACAGAAAATCCCGAGGCAGATTTCTCTGCCCCGGGACTAATCTGAAAGTGTTATTTGAGTTCGATTTTGGCACCAGCCTCTTCGAGCTTCTTCTTGGCAGCTTCAGCAGCATCCTTGGCAACGCCTTCGAGGATTTTCGCTGGAGCAGCTTCGACGAGCTTCTTGGCATCTGCAAGACCGAGACCTGGAGCAACTTCGCGCACTGCCTTAATGACAGCGATCTTGTTGGCACCACAGTCGGTGATGACGACGTCGAATTCAGTCTTCTCTTCGACCGCTTCAGCAACAGCAGCTGGACCGGCAACGCCGACAGGTGCGGCAGCGGATACGCCCCAAGTTTCTTCGAGTTGTTTGACGAGTGCGACAGCTTCCAAGACGGTAAGTTTGCCGAGTTCTTCTACGAGTGTTTCAATATTAGCCATTTTTGTATTCTCCTTGTTCGGTATCGTCGCCCCCAGAGCTTCTGGGGATTTCAAGGTAACTGCTGTTACCCCGACGAGGAACCATTGTGGGTTCAAGAGACAACGGGAGCCGCTGCCTCCATCATATCAGATTGTTTGTTATTCAGCGGTTGGTGCTTCTGCCTCAGCAGCTGGAGCTTCTTCTGCCACGGGGGCAGCTTCGGCTTCGGCGGCTGGAGCTTCTTCTGCCACGGGGGCAGCTTCGGCTTCGGCAGCTGGAGCTTCGGATTCTGCAGCTGGAGCCTCTGGGGCTTTTTCAGCAGAATCGTCGCCATCTGGGTTGAATTTGTTTTGGACGACGCGAGCGATGCGAGTAGCAGGCTCGAGGATGGTGGCCAAGAGTTGCGAAAGAACTGCTTCGCGGGAAGGGATATCAGCGATGGACTGCAGCGCTGCAGCATCGAGTACGGCATTACCAAGAATGCCAACCTTCATCTCGGGCTTCTTGAATTCCTTTTCGAAATTCTTGATAGCCTTCGCTGCGGCGAACACTTCGTTGTCGCCCATGACATAAGCCATTTGACCGACGAGGTCGGCACCGATGTCGGGCAGGCCGGCTTCGGTCAATGCTTTGCGCATGTAGCTGTTCTTGGCGACGGTGCAGCTAGCACCACCTGCGCCGAGACGATTGCGGAGTTCCGTGAATTGCTGCACGGTGAGGCCGGTGTAATCGATGACGATCAGGTAAGGAGACGCGTTGACGCGATCCAACAGGCCGTTGATGATGATTTTCTTATCGGGATTCATATGCGTTGGCGGACCGTGGATTAAGCAGAAGTTTTGCTGTAGGTGCTGGCTTCCAGAGGAATGCCGGGGAGCATCGAAGCGGCGAGAGTCACGGCTTGGATGTAGTTACCCTTGGCGGAGGCTGGCTTGGCGCGAACCACGCTGTCGACAAATGCGCGGGCATTCTCTTCGAGTTGCGAGGATTCAAAGGAGGACTTACCGATCGAACCCGAAACGTTGCCGTTTTTGTCGAGCTTGAAATCAACGCGTCCAGCTTTCACTTCGCGCACAGCTTTCGCGGTGTCGTCGGTGACGGTGCCAGTCTTTGGGTTCGGCATCAGGCCGCGTGGTCCGAGGACCCGGGCGATTTTCCGAACTTCCGTCATCGCATCTGGAGTCGCGATGGCCGAATCGAAATCCGTGAAACCTTCTTGAACGCGCTTGATGAGATCTTCGTAACCGACGTGCTCCGCACCTGCGGCGATGGCTGCCTCAGCAGCTGCGCCTTGGGCGAAGACGACGACGCGGACGTTTCTGCCAGTGCCGTGTGGCAACGAGACAGAGCCGCGGACCATTTGGTCGCTCTTCCGTGGATCCACGCCGAGGTGGAACGAAAGGGTCACGGTAGGGGTGAATTTAGGCGCCGGGAATGTCTTCACGGTGCTGATTGCGTCAGTCAGCGAGTAGTTCTTGCCAACTTGGACAAGAGCGACTGCTTGTTTGTAGCGTTTGCTGCGGTGTTTTGCCATTTTCGTAGTATTTTGCAGTTCGGTCGGAAACTGGCCTGATGCCATTCCCTCCTGCGGGTGCCAGAAACCTCAGTGAGGCCCCCGGCTGAGAGTCATTACATGCCTTCGATTTCGAGACCCATTTGGCGAGCCGTTCCGGCGAGGATGCGTGCGGCTGCTTCAGGATCCTTGGTGTTGAGGTCGGGCATCTTGATTTTGACGACCTCCATCAGCTGAGCCTTGGTGATTTTGCCAACCTTGATCTTGTTCGCCTCTTTCGAGCCGGAAGCAAGACCTGCGATCTTCTTGAGAAGATTGCCGGCAGGTGGCTTTTTGGTGATGAAGGAAAAGGACTTGTCCTTATAAACCGAAATCACAACCGGAAGCACGTCGCCGACTTGGTTTTGAGTTGCAGCGTTGAATTCCTTACAGAACGCCATGATGTTGACACCTGCCTGACCGAGGGCTGGGCCGACTGGAGGTGATGGATTGGCGGCACCAGCTTTGATCTGGAGCTTGATGATTTTGACGACTTCCTTGGCCATATTAAATTCGGTTTATCTTACGGGAGAGGGGTGATTGTGTATTCTAGAGTGCAGGTCGAGACATTTATTCTCTTTCGACCTGCCAATATTCGAGTTCGACGGGTGTGCTACGACCGAAGATGGTTACAGACACACGAAGCTTGCCGCGTTCCGGGTCGATTTCTTCGACCACGCCGTTCTGGCTTTGGAACGGTCCGTCGGCCACCTTGACGGTGTCACCAACTTCGAAACTGATGGCGGGACGAGCGCTTTCTTGGCGCTCGCTGATTTGCGAGAGCATCGCCTCCACCTCGCGCGGACGCATCGGCGCTGGGCGGTCCTTGGTACCGGCAAAACCGATCACACCATCCATCTCCTTGATGAAGAACCAGGTCTTCTCGACGAGCTGGTTATCCTCGGTGGCGAGGTTCATGTTGACGATGATGTAGCCAGGGAAGAATTTCTTCTTCGTTTCGGTCTTTTTGCCACGACGGATTTCCGAGACCATCTCGGTTGGTACTAGGACCTCGCGGATGTATTCGGTCATCCCTTCGGCCTCGGCCGTGCGGGCGATCCGGTCGCGAACTTTGCCTTCTTGACCCGAGAGCACTTGGACAACGTACCACTGATCGCGGAATGATTTGGATTCTGACATGAAGGGAAGGTCGGAGATTAAAGGAAATAGCGGAGAACCAATCAATGGCCGAAGCTCTTAAACAAGAACCCGGTTAGATCGTTGAGGAAACCCACGATCAACACGTGGGCAAAGTCCCAGAATTGCACGAAGCCGGCCAGTAGGACCATCGCGATCAGGACCACGATGGTCGAATCGACAAGTTCTTTGTATTTCTTCAGACCCTTGCTCTTGGGATCGGAATCCCAAGGCCAGCTCGCTTTGCGTAGCTCGCCTTTTACTTCGCCCAAGAAATTTGAGATTTTCGAAAACATGATGTCGATTGACTGATAACTAAAAGGAAAATGGCACGCCAGGGGGGACTCGAACCCACAACATTCGGTTTTGGAGACCGACGCTCTACCAATTGAACTACTGACGTTTTGAGGCGAATTGGGGGCACCCCGGGTGAGCGAGGTGCCCCAATTCTAGCATTTAAAGTACCACACGAATGCGGAACTCAAAAGCCTCTTTGCTTAAACTTACTTGATGATCTCGCCCACGCGACCTGCACCAACGGTACGGCCACCTTCGCGGATAGCGAAGCGCATGGTAGGCTCCATGGCGATCGGGGTGATCAACTCAACTTCGAGGTTGATGTTGTCACCAGGCATCACCATTTCGACACCTTCTGGAAGCTTGATGCTGCCGGTCACGTCCGTCGTACGGAAGTAGAACTGCGGGCGATAGTTCGAGAAGAACGGGGTGTGGCGACCACCTTCTTCTTTCGAAAGAACGTAGATCTCGGACTTGAAGATCGTGTGACCCTTGACGGTACCAACCTTGGCGATGACTTGGCCACGCTCCACTTGGTCCTTCTTGAGACCGCGGACGAGGAGACCGACGTTGTCACCTGCACGACCTTCGTCGAGCAACTTGCGGAACATTTCGATGTCCGTCACAGTGGTCTTCTGGGTGTCGCGGATGCCGACGATTTCGACTTCTTCCATCTTCTTGACGATACCGCGTTCGACACGGCCGGTGCAAACCGTTCCACGACCTTCGATCGAGAACACGTCTTCGATCGGCATGAGGAAGGTTTTGTCGATTGGACGCTCAGGCTCTGGGATGTAGGAATCCACAGCGTCCATGAGTTTCATGATGTTTTCCATTTGGGTGACATCGCCGTCGAGGGCGGCCTTGGCCGAGCCCTTCACGATTGGAATGTCGTCGCCTGGGAATTCGTACATCGAAAGGAGGTCGCGGACTTCCATTTCGACGAGTTCAAGGAGTTCTTCGTCATCCACAAGGTCGCACTTGTTCATGAACACCACGAGAGCAGGAACACCCACTTGGCGTGCAAGGAGGATGTGCTCGCGGGTTTGTGGCATTGGGCCGTCCGCAGCAGAAACAACCAGGATACCGCCGTCCATTTGGGCCGCACCGGTGATCATGTTTTTCACGTAGTCGGCGTGTCCTGGGCAGTCAACGTGCGCATAGTGGCGCTTGACGGTTTCGTACTCGACGTGAGCCGTGTTGATGGTGATACCGCGCTCGCGCTCTTCGGGGGCTGCGTCGATGTCGGCGTAGCTCTTCTTTTGGGCGAGACCCTTTTCAGCAAGCGTGTTGGTGATTGCCGCAGTGAGGGTGGTTTTGCCGTGGTCAACGTGACCGATAGTTCCGATGTTAACGTGCGGCTTGTTGCGCTGGAATGATTCTTTAGCCATGGTGGTTGTTGGTTTGCTTGAGACAGTTGAGATTTTTTCGTGATTGCCCTGGAGCTCGCGGGGGGAATTGAACCCCCGACCTCATCCTTACCAAGGATGCGCTCTACCCCTGAGCTACGCGAGCAATCTGATGTTGTAATGTTCTTCCTTCGACCCGACAAAAACACCGCGTCCGATCTCTTTTTAAGAGGAGATTAGGCGCGGCGCCCCTGACTTGTTGTGGGGAAGAACGGCCGGACCTTAGCAAAGTCGGTCAGTCTGTCAAAAAAAATATCGATGAAAAGGAAATTTATCAAAATCACCTGAAAATGTAAGCCTCAGGCGCAGGGAACACCCGCTTCCGACAGCAATAAGGAGAGCCGGCGGATGGCCAAACACGAACCGTTCTCTGGATTTACGTCCACGATCACGCCGCATAGGCGCACCGCACCCTTGGCGACGGGGAAGCGAGTCGGCAGCCCGGATTTGAAGCGCCAGACCACCGATTCGATGCTGCGACCGAGGATCGACTCCTCTGGCCCGCACATCCCTGCATCGGTCAAATAACCCGTTCCGCCGGAGAAAATCCGCTCATCTGCGGTCTGCACGTGGGTGTGGGTACCCACCACCAGCGACACCTTGCCGTCCAGCATCCGCCCCATCGCGATCTTCTCGCTCGTCGTTTCCGCGTGATAATCCAGCACGATCGTCGTCACGCCGTCCGCACGCAACCGCTCGACTTCCTTTTCCACTGCCAAATAAGGATTCTCCAGCGGCGGCTGGATGAACGAGCGCCCCTGCGCCTGAATCACCGCGATCC
>CALPMD020000034.1 GCA_943324575.2 Akkermansia muciniphila | reverse complement strand
ATGCATTCCGAACGCTACGCCGTCAGCGCGACAACGGCGCAGCAGGTGAATGCGGCAGGCCGCGTCGTCGCTGTGGGAACAACCGTGACTCGGGTGCTGGAGTCGCTCCGTGCGCGGAGCGCGGAAGGCGGAGTGCGGATCGGAGAGCAGGAGCACCGCGGCGAAACCGACATCTTCATCCATCCGCCGTATGAGTTTGGAGTGGTGGGAGCCCTTCTCACGAATTTCCACCTGCCACAAAGCACGCTGATCATGCTGGTCAGCGCCTTCGCAGGACAAGAGTTGGTCATGGAAGCCTACCGCCAAGCTGTCGAGCAGCGGTATCGATTTTTCTCGTACGGGGATTGCATGTTGCTGGTGTGACGTGAAAACTCGCTGCTAATGAAACTCATTTCGTGGAACGTAAACGGCATGCGGGCGGTGTTAGGCAAGGGCTTCGGCGAATTTGTCAGCACTGAGCAGCCTGACATCCTCTGCCTGCAGGAAACCAAGGCGCGTCCCGAGCAGGTACCAATGCCGTTGGAGCTCGGCGGCTACCACGCCTACTGGAATTCGGCGGAAAAACCCGGCTACTCGGGCGTCGCGGTTTTCAGCCGCGAAAAACCGCTCAACGTCACCCTTGGACTCGGCATCGAGGAACACGACCGCGAGGGCCGCGTGCTGACTCTGGAATACACGGATTTTATCCTCGTGAATGTTTACACGCCCAATGCGCAGGACGAGCTGCGGCGCTTGTCGTACCGCATGACTTGGGACGAGGCATTCCGCCTGCACCTAGCTGAACAAGCGACGCGCAAGCCCGTGATCTTCTGCGGCGACTTGAACGTGGCGCACCAGGAAATCGATCTGGCCCGCCCTAAGGACAACCGCCGCAGCCCGGGATTCTCCGACGAGGAACGCGCGAGTTTTGAGAAGCTGTTAGGCACTGGCTTCGTCGACACCTTCCGCCACCACTACCCCGATCTGACAGACGCCTACTCGTGGTGGTCCTACCGCGCAGGTGCCCGCCAGCGCAACGTTGGTTGGAGAATCGACTACTTCGGCGTCTCCACCCCCATCATCGACCGCGTCGCCTCCGCACACATCCTGCCCCACGTCCACGGCTCCGACCACTGCCCCGTGGCGATCACGCTGGCTTGACTTTGGCGGCGGTCAGAGTAGGGTGTGATCCATGAAAAAGAGTTCGATCCGCGAGCAGCGACCTTCCGTTACAGCGAGGGAAACGGCGGTGGCCACCCCTGCCGCCGCCAAACCAATGGCCAAGCGGCCTGATTTTGCGGCGCGCCTAAAGGAAATCTATGGCGACAAGATCCTTCCAACGACTGGAGCTGAAATCATCTCGGAGCTTCGCGGCGAGAGATGAATCCCTACCCAGACACGGGTTTTCTTTGTTCCGTCTACTCCAACGACGCGAATAGCTCTTGGGCAATAGCTGTAATGCAGCGAATCAATTCCCCCATGGTTTTGACGTGGCTTCACCATTTGGAGTTTCGCAATGCCCTGCGCCTTCGGATTTTCCGAAATGAGATATCTACCAAGCAGCGAGACGCATCTCTTGAACTTCTCCTCACCGACCTTGCGTCGGGGGTGTTTATGCCGATTTCCCCAGCGCTTGATGCGATCACAGTCGAAGCGGAGCGATTGAGTGCTGCGCACGTGGAAAAACTCGGAACCCGCAGCCTCGATATTCTCCATGTGGCGATGGCGATCATCGTGGGAACGAGCGAATTCATCACTACCGACAAACGCCAAGCATCGTTGGCAAGGGCAGCGGGGATTCGAGTAACGAACTTTTAACGATACCCATTAAAACCAGCGAGAATATCGCTGATCTCGCAGCAAATCGCCTTAATCAATGGGTGATTCCCGTCTTTCCACAAAAAAGGTGGATGGGAATGGCGCGAATTAGAAAGGGATAAACGCGATTCTCCCTTTTACAATTGCGTGGGAGAAAGGGACATTCGCAATAATCCCTTTTAACAACGCGTCGGCGCACTGGAATTTTGCGAAATTAAACGGGAGAAACGTAATTGTCCCTTTTAACTTCGCGCTGGATAAAGGGACAATTGCAAAAATCCCTTTTTACTTCGCGTCGGCACAGTGAAACTTCGTGTCGCAAAAAGGGACAAACGCAATTGTCCCTTTTAACTTTGCTCGGGAAAAAGGGAGAATCGCGTTTGTCCCTTTTACTTTTGCGCGGGAAGACTGCGCTTATGGGTCTGCGGCTTAGTCCCGATGGACGAGCAGCACGATTTCTCCTTTGGGAGGGTGCGCCTGAAAGTGGGCAAGCACTTCGGCAGCGCTGCCGCGGTGGTAAGTTTCGAATTTCTTCGTCAACTCTCTGGCGACGCAGGTGCGCGCAGCGGGATCGACTTCGGCGAGGATCTCGAGCGTTGAGACAATGCGGTGGGGCGATTCGAAAAAGATGCCTGTTTCGCCCGATTCGAGCGCGGCGGTGAGCGCGCTGCGGCGTTTGCCTGATTTCACCGAGAGGAATCCGCCGAAACGGAAGGCGTGGCAGGGAAACCCTGAGCCGATGAGCGCGGTGATGACGGCGGAAGGGCCCGGCAGGACTTCGAGCGGGGTGCCCGATTCGATGCACGCTTGGACGAGGCGATAGCCAGGATCGGAAATGCCAGGCATGCCCGCGTCGCTGATGACGGCGATGATTTCCCCTGCTTTGGCGGCGGCGACCAGATCGGGAGCGCGGCGGGCCTCGTTGTGTTCGTGCAGGGAAACGAGCGGCTTGCCGGAAATTCCGTGGTGCGCGAGCAGTTGGCCCGAATGGCGGGTGTCTTCGCAGGCGATGCGGTCGGCGCTGCGAAGGATTTCCAAGGCGCGCAGTGTGATGTCGGCGAGATTGCCGATGGGCGTGGGCACCAAGATGATGCGGCCGGAGATTTCGGGAAGGGGTTCCATGAGTTGACTTGCCGACTAAAGTCGGCGCTCCAAAGCCGTGCGCTCGGCGGCGCTGATGGCTTGGGTGTGGCCTGTGTGATCGACGCGGACGGTGGTCATGCTGCCGAACGCGGCGATTTCTCCCGCGGCGTTGGCGACTTCGAAATCCCAAGTCACGGAAGAGGTGCCGATGCGCGAAATGGCGAGGCGGACTTCGATGCGATCGCCACACTGCAGCGGCTTTTGATAATCGCAGGAAACTTTGACGCGCGGCCAACCACCCTCCGCGCGGTCGAAGACGAGCACGCCGCGATCGCGCAGAAATGCGTGTTCCGCCGCTTCGACGTAGTGGAAGATGTTCGGGAAGTGCATCCAGCCGCTGGCATCGGTATCGCCAAAAGCGACCTCGCCAGCCTGCCGATGCACGGGATTTTCCATAGGGAAAACTCAGACGAACTTGCTGACCAACAACGATGCGTTGTGACCGCCGAAGCCGAAGCTGTTGCTCAGCGCGACATTGACCGCCACTTCGCGGGCGACGTTCGGGACGACGTCCAGATCGCACTCGGGGTCTTGGTCATCGACGTTGATCGTCGGTGGAATCACGCTGTCTTTGATCGCCATGATACTGGCGATGAGCTCCACGCCGCCGGCTGCGCCGAGCATATGGCCCGTCATCGACTTGGTGGAACTAACAGCAAGGCCGTGGGTGGCGTAATCGCCAAAAGCGAGTTTGATCGCCTTGGTTTCCGCGACGTCGCCGAGGCCGGTCGAGGTGGCGTGGGCATTGAGATAGCCGACGTCTTCGGGATTCTTTTTGCCGTGGCGCAGCGCCATTTGGATGGCGTAGGCCGGGCCGCTGCCGTCGGGCGATGGCGCGCTGAGGTGATAGGCATCGGCGCTGACGCCGTAACCGATCAGCTCGGCGTAAATTTTGGCACCGCGCTTGCGGGCGTGTTCGAGCTCTTCGATGACGACGACACCCGCACCTTCGCCCATGACGAAGCCATCACGGTTTTTGTCGAAGGGCCGCGAGGCGCGCTCGGGCTCGTCATTGCGGGTGCTCAGCGCCTTCATGTTGGCAAAGCCGGAAAGGCCCATTGGGAGAATGGCAGCCTCGGCGCCGCCGCAGACAAACGCGTCGGCATCGCCGAATTTGATGATGCGCCAAGCCTCACCAATGTTGTGGTTGGAAGTCGCGCAGGCCGTAACGATGACCATGTTCGGGCCTTTCAAGCCGTACTCCATCGAGATGATCCCGCTGGCGATGTTGGAAATCATCATCGGGATCGTGAACGGCGAAACGCGCTTCGGCCCCTTGGTCATGTAGGTCGTGTGTTCACGCTCCAAGGTGGCCAAGCCGCCAATGCCGCTGCCGACCATCACGCCGAAGCGCCGTGGATCGATCGTGGAAACGTCGATGCCGCAGTCTTCCATCGCCATTTTCGAGGCGGCGACGGCGAATTGCACGTAGCGATCCGAACGGCGGGCGTCCTTGGGCACACCAAAGTAGCCGTCGGCATTGAAATCTTTTACCTCGCCCGCGATTTTGCAATCGAAGGGCTCGGGGTCGATGTTGGTGATCGTTCCAATACCACTGCGACCGTTCTTGAGACCATCCCAGGTGGTGGTCAAGTCGTTGCCAAGTGGGGTGATACAGCCAATGCCGGTGATGACGACGCGTCGTTCGCTCATAAGTTAGTGGAAATCTTGGCTGGCGATGAGCAAGCGCGCAAGCCCCATCATCAAATTCCCGATTCATCTCTCCATGAACGACTTGCTGGGGCTTGCGCGCGAATGGATTGCGTACGCGTCCATTGCGACCAAGACTCTGCCGCAACGCCACTTTCCCGACTTTATGAAAATCACTCGCACTCTCGCGACTTGCAAAACACCCGACGGCGCCTCGCTCACTCTCCACGAGCACGACGGCCACCACTTCCTCAAAGTCGCGGGCCTGCAACTGATGAGCACCACCGCCTCTTCCTCGGAAGAGCAGATGGCGGAACTTTCCTGCGCTCACCTGCCGCCGCAGCCACGCATCCTCATTGGTGGGCTGGGTTTCGGCTTCACCCTCAAGCGTGTGCTCGCCATGACCGGGCCCGATGCCGTTGTCGACGTCGCGGAACTGCTGCCCGAAGTCGTCGCCTGGAACCGCGAGTTTCTCTACGAAGTGAATGGCAAGCTGCTGGATGACCCGCGGACGAAAGTCCACGTCGGCGACGTGTACGACCTGATCGACCGCTGCGGCGAAGACCGCTACGATGCCATCCTGCTGGACGTCGACAACGGCCCTGATCCCTTTGTCCAAAACGTCAACGAGCGGCTCTACGCCACGCCCGGCATCACCCGCATCAAAAACGCCCTGCGCCCGGAAGGTCGCGTCATCTTCTGGTCCGCCCACCCCGACAAATCCTTCGCGCGTTCGCTCGGCGGCTTTTTCAAACACGTCGAATGCATCAGCGCCAAAGCCTATCCCAAGGCGAAGCGCTTTAGCCACACGCTGTTTGTCGCCGACCGCGATTGAGCCCGCCTACGCCTTCTTTTTCACGAGACGGAAGCGCTCGTGATACGCGCCGTTGTTGAATTTCCGGCAGCATTCGTAACACGCGACGGCGCGCTTCAAGGGCCTGACCCGTTGGATCGTTTCGAAACAATGGCCGCAGGCGTAGGCGTGCTTGCGATCTAGGCGCCTCCGTTCGAAGGGCAAATTGTGGTAGATTTTTTCACCGGGGATGCCCAGATCGCAGCACGCAAGCTGCCATTCCGCGCCGTGGGGCACGATCCGACGGCGACCGCTGCGCTCGTAGGCAACGAGGTGGGCCAGCTCATGTTTCAGCGTTCGCCAGATCTCGTCCGGATCGCAGTCCTTGAGTTTCGGATTCAATTCGATCCCGCGGGCAGGCCACCACGCGCGGCCCGCCGTCGTCCGCATCCGCGGATTCCAAGACACACGGACTTTTCGCGCCAACTCGTGCAGGGCAAGACCCTGCGCCGCCTCCGCGCACCAAGCCGTCAAGCCGCCATCCCCCTCGCCCGACAGGCTCAGCGGTACCGCGGGAGCCTTGAAGCCACGGAACCACGAGGCCCAGCGGAATTCGAGTTGCGGTTCGCGACGACCCATAGGCAGAGACTTATCAAATTCCCAAGAAAGTGACAACCCGCGCTTCAAAAAATCATTTCCGGATCAACCCGCTCTCCATTCGCTTTTTGAGGTTGAGCGATCTCAAAAGCACGATAAGATCTCTGGATGTCTAACACCTTCCGCGGCTGGGCTGCTGCACAACCCGGCCAGGCTCTCACCGAAATCGAATTCGACGCTGGCGAAATCGACCCTGAGCAGGTCCAGGTAAAAGTAGAATCCTGCGGTATTTGCCATTCCGACCTCTCGATGCTCGACAACAACTGGGGGAACTCGACCTACCCGCTCGTCGCTGGCCACGAAGTGATCGGCACCATCGAAAAAGTCGGCTCGCAGGCAAAAGGACTCGCTGTCGGCGACCGCGTCGGGATCGGCTGGTTTGCGGGCAGCTGCCTCGCCTGCCAACCCTGCCTTTCGGGCAGACAGCAACTCTGCTCCCACGCCGAACAGACCATCGTCGGCCGCCACGGCGGATTCGCCGACCGCGTGCGCGCCGATTGGGAATGGGCCATCAAGCTGCCCAAGGAACTCGACCCCGCCAGCGCCGGCCCACTGTTCTGCGGTGGCATCACGGTTTTTTCGCCGATCATCGACTATGGCATCCAACCCACCGACCGCGTCGGCGTGATTGGCATCGGCGGGTTGGGACACATGGCGCTCCAGTTTTTGAGCAAGTGGGGCTGCGAGGTTACCGCCTTCACCACCAGCGAATCGAAGGCTGACGAAGCCCGCCAGCTCGGTGCCCACCACGTCGTCGGCACCCGCGACAAGGAAGATCTAGCCAAACTCGCCGGCACCTTGGATTTTATTCTCGTCACCGCCAACGTCGGGCTCGACTGGGATTTGTACATCGCCGCACTCGCGCCCGATGGCCGCCTTCACTTTGTCGGTGCCGTGTTAGAACCCGTGCCCGTCGCCGCGTTTTCTTTAATCGGCGGCCGCAAGTCCATCTCTGGCTCGCCGCTCGGTTCGCCCGCCACCGTCGCGAAGATGCTCGATTTCTGCGCCCGCCACCAGATCGCCCCCGTCACCGAAACCTTCGCCATGAAAGACGTGAATGCCGCGCTCGACCACCTCCGCTCGGGCAAAGCGCGCCACCGGATCGTTCTGAAAAACTAGCCGAAGACGGTCACTATTTGTCTTTTTCGATGAACTTGTCGTGGCCTGTCTTTTTCATCTCCTTGATCGACTCGACGATCTTAGCCACCTCCGCGATGTTTCCCGCGAGGAAGGCTTCTTCGACATCGCAGAATACCGCGAATACCTTGGCCATCATTTTGCGGTATTCCAGTGAAGCCTTGGCCTTCTCCGGGCCGTCGGGCATTTGCTCAACCAATGCTGGGACTTCCGCAGCGGCTTTGAGGGCCGCTTGTTGAGCTGCACGCGCTTCAGTCGCGCCTTTGACGGGATCGGTCTCGCGGCGTAAGGCCTTGAACGCGTCGTTCATGGACTCCATCTGCTTGGCCAATACGCTGTGTTCCTCGGCCTTGGCAGGCACCAGCAACGGCCCCATCGCGACGATCCCGAATAAGAGTAATTTTTTCATGCACCAAGATTTCAACAGGAGCCGTGAGGCTTTCCAATCTCAAAGATCAGATCTTTGAGATTGGTAAACCCATAAAGAAGCGCACGAGCATCCGCATTCAAGCCGAACATCGAATACTGGGCTTTGCCTCAGTGCTGCGGTTTTGATATGTAGGACGTTTTAAATTACCGCTCCCGTCGTCCTCACCGCCCTTCGCGGAAGTGGCGCGATCGGTTTCTCTTCAGTCGTCGTGGAGAGCGGCGTGTGGTTGATCCGCGCGAATCTCTGGATGGTGAATTTCGCCGCCGAGTTTTGCAGTCCACGCCATGAAGCCGAAGGCGATCAGAGCGACGCCTGTGACGATCGAAAAAGAAAGTGTTGAAATCGGGCGAGCACCGCGGGCGAGGAAGAGGGAGCCCAAGGCCAAGACTCCGACCAGCAGCGTCGCAGCGAGCGCGATGGAAGCCGCCTCTTCGTGCTGCTCGATCAAGGCATTGGAGATGTCAGGCAGCTTCTCGACGATTTCTTCGGCGGGCTCCCCGGTCAGGTATGCCGGGATCGCGAAGCTGCCAGCCGCCACGCAAAGCCAGAAGCCAACACGCACAGTGACACCACTGTGAATGAAACGCCCAATGATCAAGACTCCGACGCCCCAAAAAAGTCCGAGGACGGGAAGGTGATTGATCGCCAAATGAAAATGTGCCGCATTCATGGTTTTTTAGGGGTTGCGCCGGCTCTCACGCGAATGCCGACTGCTTGTCGGATTTCTAACGAATCCATGTCCGTCATAACACAGATCGAATAGAGATACAACTTTCAAGGCTACGATACGGTGGAAAGCCTTTCAGAGTGGGGCGCCACTACCTTTTAGGCGCAATTTTACTGCGAAGTGATTCAAGTGGCCTTATTCTATAAAACCTACAGGTCCCCCCAGCCACTTCAACTTGAGGAGGGCATCAACCCTGAAAAGCATGAGAACTCAAAAATCGCCGACGCCGCGGGTAGTGATGACCATCGTCCTAGCGATGATCATCGCATCAGCCTGCTGGGCCGCTGACATTCCGGCCAGCAGCTCCCAGATGGCCCCCGCCAGTACATTCGACGACCTCTGGAGTCATGCTATTCTCTATCAAAACCAAGATAATCCGATTCTCGAGGAGTTTGCCCTGCAAGGACGGCTCCATGTCCAGTACGCCGTCGGTAGTACCGAGCAAGGCAACTTCACTTCGGGAGATTTGCAAAAATT
>CALPMD020000033.1 GCA_943324575.2 Akkermansia muciniphila | reverse complement strand
CGAGGCCCGCGTGGTGCCAGGTCGCGGCACGACGGCGACTGTCATTGTCGAATCCGGGACCCTCAAGGTCGGCACAGCGTTCATCTGCGGTCCTTATTCGGGCAAGGTCCGCTCGCTAATCAACGATCGCGGCGTGGCTGTTAAATCCGCCCACCCCGGCATGCCGGTGGAAGTCATCGGCTTCGAAGAGTTGCCAAACGTCGGCGATCATCTCACCGAGATGAAAACCGAACGCGAAGCAAAATCTCTGGCCACCGAGCGCCAAGAGACCCAGCGCCTCGCCCGCCTCAAGCCACAGCATCGCAACCGCATGCAGGACCTCTATTCGATGGTCCGTGACGGCGGTGGCAAGGCCCAGTTGAAGCTAATCCTCAAGTGCGACGTCCAAGGTTCCGTGGAGGCCATTAAAAAGGCCGTGCTCGCCATCGAGTCCGACAAAGTCGAGTCCACCTTTATCACAGCTGCCGCCGGACCGATCACCGAATCTGACATTTCCTACGCCGCATCGACAGACGCGACCATCCTTGGCTTCAACGTCAAGGTTGAGGCTAAAGCCGTAAAGTCTGCCAAGGCGGCCGGAGTCGAAGTCAAACTCTACTCAGTCGTTTACGAACTCATCGACCAGGTCCGCGAGGCGATGCTCGGCTTGCTTGAGCCACTCACCCGCGAGACCGTCATTGGCCACGCCGAAGTTCGACAGATCTTCAAACTCAACCGTGGTCGAGTCGCGGGATCGTTTGTCACCGATGGTCGCATTCACCGCAAGGCTCATGCCCGCGTCATTCGCGGTGGCATCCCCGTTTTCGACGGTCGTATGTCCACGCTCCGTCGCTTCAAGGACGAAGTCGAGGAGGTCCGTACCAACTTCGAATGCGGCATCCGCCTCGGCGAATTCAATGAGTACCAGGAAGGCGACATCATTGAGTGCTACAAGCTAGAGAAATACGCGCAAACGCTCTAACCGCCGCGCTGTCGAATTAAAGTCGCCCATGACGATTTGGAATCACCCAACTCGTGCCGGTAGTTTTTCCTAGATTTAGAATCTTTCCCATATGTCCCGCCGCCTTGATCGAGTCAATGAGCTCCTCCGCCGTGAAATCGGCCAAGTCATTCAGAAAGATTATGAATGGCACAACCGACTCGTGACCGTCAGCGATGTCGAGGTGACGCAGGATCTGAAGGAGGCCAAGGTCTGGATCAGCGTGCTGGGCGGCGAGGCGAATTCGGTTTTGACGAAGTTGAACAAAGACCACGGGGCCATCCAATCGAAAGTGATGAAGCGTGTGGTACTGAAATCCACTCCAGTTCTGCGCTTTGCTCACGATGCCTCAGCCCTCCGCGGCGTGGAAATCGTCAACCTTCTCGAAGAAGTCGACAAGCTGCCCAAGGCGCCGGAAGAGGACGCCTAAGCCCCCCTCAACTCTGGAACGAAATCCGACTCACTCCCGGAAGTTGTCGAACCGCGCCCGCGATGGATCCAGCGAGATCCGCCATCCCGCGTCGCTTATAAATCAGGTGGAATGTGCTGCGGCAAGCACGGTCATTCAACTCCTCGACGAGGTCAGTTCCCGTGACGATTACCTTTAGGGGCTTCAAGACCTCGATCACTTTTTCCAGCGGGCACTCCGACGGCAAGTGCCAAACGGTCAAGTCCGAGTACTGATCGTGTTGGATCATCGATTCCAGCGCCGGAATCACTGCAAGTATCAACAATGAAAGCAGGGTCGCGACAATCCCGACACCAATCGCGCCGGCACCAAAGGCCAGCCCGATGATGGTGACAAACCAAATCGCGGCCGCCGTGGTTACCCCGCGTACGATGTGATTGCCCTCGCGAATGATGACCCCCGCTCCCAGAAAGCCCATGCCCGACAGGACGCCTGCCGCCAACCGGGCCGGATCTGGATGCGATCCCCCACCCGTCGGGTAACGCGCCAGACTCTGCTGGTAAAATGAATCCGATAGAATCATCGCCATGCAGGCCGCCAGGCAAACCAATAAGGTCGTCCGCAGTCCGGCAGCCCGGCCTCGCCGCTCCCGCTCAATGCCCAGCAAGCCTCCTGCTAGCGCGGCTAAGCCCAAGCGCAACAACACCTCCGGCGTGATTCCCGCCAATAGCAAGGACGGCCAGTCCAGTGCCAAGTACTCGTTAAAAATCCGATTCACCAGATTCGCAACATACACGCGTTGCAGCCCGCGGGCAATGCAAAGTCCGGTGGCCTTATGCCTCCGCCGCTTTCAACGATAGCCCCGGCTTCTCATGCCGGTGAATCCAAACACTCTGCACCAGACCCAGAAGGAACATGCAAATGACCACAAAAGTCCCGGAGTAACTGACAAGCGGCAACGGAATCCCAGTGATCGGCATGATCAACACACACATGCCGATACTCTCGAAAATGTGCGCGAAAAACGCTGCAACAGTCAAACACACCAACATTCTCCCTGTCACATCCCGACTGTAAAACGCAATAAAAAGCCCTTGGATCAACAGCAAGGAAAATGCCGTCAGCAGCAACAAACTGCCGCGAAAGCCCAATTCCTCGCCGATCACTGCGAAGATGTAGTCATTGTGCGCCGTCTCCAGCGGAATGAAACCCTTGGCATTAAGCGACCCCTGCTCCACCGTCGCGTTGTAGCCCACCCCCTTCCAGCCCGCCTTGCCGATCGCCATCGATACATTGTGCGGCGCCCAGGCATTGCCACTGATATCCACCTCTTGGCCGTTCATCATGCGCAGCCAAATGTCGATCCGCTCCGGCCCCCGCTTGGAAACCAATGGCAAGGCTACAAAATACAACAGAGGAATGGTACCGGCACCGATCAACCCTATGAATGTGAGGTGCCGAAACGGTGTGCCACCGATCAAGAGTGCCACGATCGACACTGGGATCCAGACCAATGCCGAGCCCATGTCACCCATCTTCATCACCATCAAAAACGGAATCGCTGCGAGAATGCCGATCGTGGCGATGCGCACCATCGGCGCGGCGAACCAGCGGTGAATCTTCGGCAAGTCCTGGACCAACCAAGAAATGAGCAAAATCCCCGAGGTAATACCAAGCTGCGCCGGCTGAAAGGAAATACCACCCAGTCTCAATTGGTACACCGCATCGTTCTGCTGCATCGCCAGTATCATCAAGCCCAAACTGACCACATAAATTGGCAGCCCTAGCCAGCGAATCCAGCGGTAATCCATCAACGCCGCGAAAAAATACACCACGCTGCCGATCAGGATGAACATCTTCTGCTTCGATGCAAAGTAAACCCCGGCACTGCCATATTGACTCAGGTTCAAGCCGGTCATCGACACATGGCGGGAGGCGGTCTCGATCATGAAAACGCCAAACACCAGCAGCCCGTACATCACCAGCATGAGCATCCAATTCATCCCCAGGATTTTCCTTAAAAACGGCGTCATGGCGGCTTGGTGCCCCCAATATACCCAGCCCCACCCTCATAGCAAGGCGGGTCTGATATCCAAGTGCCGAAAAGCAAATTCCTGCACCTTAGAGAAGCATGACCCTCTTGCGAATCAATCCCGCCGTGCTCGGTAAAAACCAATAGGCAGCACGATTCCGACAAGCCCGCATCCATCATCGACAATAAACACCCGACGTCCAAACTCTGCGTCGTAAAAATCACCCGCCAAGCCCCATGTTACCCAAGACCCTCGTCACTTACCTCGCTATTTGCCTCGCCACTTACCTTGCCTGCCTGACCCTCGCCCACGCAGCGATCGGTGTGAGAAGCGTCGCTACCGGCTTCGATCGCCCCGTCTGGGCCGGTGCCCCCCGTGGCTCTGAGGGTAAACTCTGGGTCATGGAACAAGCCGGACAAGTCTGGATCGTCGATCAAAAAACTGGCCAGCGTGCCGCAGAACCCTTTCTCGACATCCGCCAAGACGTCAGCCGCAAGGGCAGTGAGGAAGGCCTGCTAGGCCTTGCCTTCGCCCCCGACTTTGCCCAGAGCGGCCGCTTCTACGTCAACCTCACCGATAAGGAAAAGCAAACGCGCATCGTCCGCTACACCTCGCCCGATCGCCTGACCACCCCACCCGCCAGCGGCGAAATCATTCTCCAATACCCCTCGGAATTTGAAAACCACAATGGCGGCTGGCTCGACTTCGGCCCTGACGGTATGCTCTACATCGCCAATGGTGACGGGGGATCGGGCAATGATCCTAACAAACACGGACAGGCACTCGACACCTACCTGGCAAAAATCCTGCGCATCGACGTCTCGCCGCCATCGGGCTACAAAGTCCCCACGGACAATCCCTTTATGAATCGTAAGGGCGCCAAACCCGAGATCTGGGCCTACGGCTTGCGCAACCCGTGGCGCTGCTCCTTCGACCGATTCACCGGCGACTTCTGGATCGGCGATGTCGGTCAGAACACTAAAGAAGAAATCGACTTCATCCCTCACGGCAAAGGTGCTGGTGCCAACTACGGTTGGAGCCTACGCGAGGGTGACCAAGAAACCCCAAAATCCGGCACCGGCGGGCCCGTCCCCAAAGATGCGGTCGAACCAGTTTACGTCTACACACATGGCAGCGGCGACACCCAAGGCAACTCCGTTACTGGCGGCTACGTTTACCGCGGCCCCATCCCGGAGCTCCAAGGACGCTACGTTTTCGGCGATTACAGTAACCCACGCATCTGGTCCTTCAAGATGGAACAGGGCCAGGCTACCGACTTTGAGGACCACACCTCCAAACTTCAGCCTCAAGGCGGCCGAATCAATCACATCGCCTCCTTTGCTGAAGACCCGCAAGGCAACCTCTATATCGTCGACCACACCGGCACCATCTACCTCATCGTCCAGCGCTAAAAAACGCTTCTCCAGTCGTTTTTTGTCTTCTTCCGGAAGCCCGTTGTTCTTTTCCCAGAATGTGCCACCCACTTCGCTAAATGATTCAGTGCTAATCTGATAGCAACTCACAGGCAGATACAGAGACGCGGAGGGGGGGCACAGACCACCTTGGCGGTACTGTGAACTTCGCGTCTCTGAAGCTGCGCGTGAGAGCGTGGCGCCGCCATCACTTTTTTTCCGAAGGCGTCTGAGGGATAGCTTCGTCCTTCTCGTCAAAGTCTTTCATATTCATAAACATCGGGCACGAATCCATTCCCTCTCGGTTCATCTGCATGTGCCACATCGCGTGTTTCATCATGCTGTCGGCCATCTTGGATCTTCGCGCATCCATGGCGACGCGCTGCTCGACCAAAAGCGTCACGGCACGTGCCAGAAGCGGGACTTTCTTGTCATCGGGAGCGCTGTTGATGCTGGCAACGAGGTCGGTGAGTTCCTTGTTTTGAGCGCTGATATCGGCCATCATTTTTTGACGGGATTCCATCATTTTCCCTTCCATCATCTGCATGCCTTTGCCCATTCCGCCAGGCTGCGCATGGAGAGTGGTGGCCAAGGCAAAAACGAGGGAGATGGCTGAACCGATGAGAAATCTTTGGGGGATTGGCGTTTTCATGAGCTGCGGTTTTCTGGGTCTAGGAGGAAGTGCTGGGCATCGAACTCGTGAGAGAGAGAGAGAATCTTCGAAACGATCGTCACTCTCTGAGCGGATGGAGGGCCAATCGGCAGCATAAAAACCCAAACTACTCAGCGTAGGCGCATTAAACTTGTCTCACCTTTGCCATTCGGCGCGGTGAGCGGACAAATTCATGGCAATATGCACGGCTCGCGCCCGTGAATCATGCATTTCGCCACCTGCGACAAATCCTTCAGAAAAACGAAATAGCGATTCAGGTCTTGGAATTCACCGCCCGATCCTGCCAAGATCAATCGGTTGCCATGGGCGATATCCCCCATGAATACCCCCCTTCTCGAAACCGCTCTGGTGATCCTGCTGTTGCTGGCGAATGCGGTTTTTGCCATGACCGAGATTGCGATCGTGTCCTCGCGCAAGGGCCGCCTACAGGCAATGGCCGACCAAGGGAATCTCGGCGCGGCAAAGGCTCTCATCTTGGCGAGGTCTCCAAACCGCTTCCTCTCAACCGTCCAGATCGGCATCACGCTAGTCGGCATTCTCGCGGGGGCGGTGGGCAGTCGCAGCCTGACGGCCAAACTAGCAGAAACCCTCGCGTCTGTGCCGGTTTTGGAAAGTCGCGCACCTCAGTTGGCGCTGATGATGATCATTGCCCTACTGACTTATTTGTATCTGGTGATCGGCGAGCTGGTGCCAAAGCGACTGGCGATGCGATTTCCGGAACCACTGGCTTGCGCGATGGCAGCTCCGATGGCACTCCTTTCCAGCCTAGCTGCACCGGTCGTGGCGATACTGTCGGGATCGACCAACCAGCTTTTGAAGGCGTTTGGAATCCGCGAAGAAAGGCCGGACCAAATGTCGCGTGAGGAGCTTAACGTGCTGTTACGTGAAGGAATGGTGACCGGATCAATCAATAATGCGGAATCGAAAATGATGGAGCGGGTCTTTGCGTTTGAAGAACTGAAAGCCTACGACATCATGGTCCCGCGAACTAAGATCGTATGGATCGAGCGCAACGCCAGCCATGATGCCGTCTGGGCGGAGATCCTGCAAAGCAGCCAAGAGGACTTTCCGGTGTATGAAGTCGACCGCGACAACCTGGTCGGTTTGGTATCGATGAAGGATCTTTATGGTCAGCTCGCGGCCGGAAAACCCGTCTCCTTCGGGCAGCTCATGCAACAACCGCTCGTGGTACCGGAAACCCAAAAAGCCAACAGCCTGCTGGAACTTTTCCGCCAATCCGGACAGCGATCGGCATTTGTACTCAACGAATTTGGCAGCTTGGTTGGCATGGTCACCCTGATCGACTTGATCTAAATGATCGTGGGCGACGTGCCGTCTCGGGAAGATCGACTGGCTCCGCCGATTCTGCAACGGCCCGACGGCAGCTGGCTCATTGACGGACTCTTCGAAATCGAAAAAGTCGCCCATTACCTCGATGCCTTCAAACTGCCTGCGGGCGCGGGCGCTGATTTCCAGACAATCTCGGGCTGGTTTCTCCATGAACTCGTCCGCATGCCGGCCGAAGGCGACACCATCGTGGCAGGAGGGTGGATTTTCGAAGTGGTGGATATGGATCTCCACCGCGTGGACAAGGTGCTGGCCACGAAAAAATAGCGAGATCGCCCGCCATGCACCTTGCAATCTGCTAACCGCATAACATTGCAAAATGAAACGCTCTCTGCCGTGTGCATGCTGATTTTTCAAGCATCGGCGTCTGGTACAAAATCTGCAAAACGGGATGGGTCTGCCCAGATTGATCCATGAAGCCCAATATTGACTACTGTGTCCGAGTCTGCAACGAGCTGCTCAAAAGCGAGCTATCTGCGATGAGAACTTATGCCCACGCGGTTGAAAAATACACTGGCTGGCCGGTCGCTGAGGTTCTCCAAGACATTCGCAAGGACCACTCGCGAGCGGCCATCCGGCTCGCCGCCAATGTCCGCGACCTCGGCGGCGAGCCAGAAGATGCAGGAAATGCATGGGAACATGTTTTGACGTCCTTAAACGAGACGGACAACCTCTTCGGCGAGGAGTCTGCGATCGACTGGCTCCAAAAGGGCGAAGAAATGGTGCGCAAACACTACCAGAATGCGCTGCTCGACGACCACGTAGTCTCCGATTCAAAAATGATGATTCGCGAGGAACTGCTACCAGCCGTCATTTACCACATCGCCTCTTTGGAAAGACTGGAGGAAGCGGTTTGAGGAGCGCGCGACCTCACGGTGAAACGGCGAGGCGCTCGGAGCGAGCTTCGCGTTCGAAGAGAAAACCGTTTTCCTTGTAAGTCTTGAGGCGGAAGTGCGTGGCTGTGGAAATCACTCCCTCGAGCGAGCTGAGTTTCTCGGAAACGAAGCGCGCCACATCGCGAAGATCCGCACCTTCCACGACGACCATCAGATCATAGCCGCCACTGGCCAGATAACAGGAAACCACCTGATCAAAGCGGGCGATACGCACGGCGAGACGATCAAAGCCGCCGCCGCGCTCCGGGGTGACCTTGACTTCAATAAAGGCGGATACGGAGGTGTCTCCAGTCGTCTCTGGGTTGATCACCGCGTGATAGCCGAGGATCGTGCCGTCGGCCTCCCAAGCAGCGACGCGGGCAGCGACTACTTTCTCATCTAGCGAGAGAAGATCGGCGAGTTCCTGAGCCGAGCAACGAGCTTGGCGGCGGAGCAATTGAAGCAAGGGGTCCGTGGACATGGCAGAATGTTGGGATGAGGAAGTGGAAAGTTAAAACAATAAAATTTCAATCGCCCAAACAGATGCCGATAGCCTTCGCGGCGCGAACAATTTCGCAGTCAGGCTCGACGAGGCGAAGATGGTGGACCGCCTCCTCGATGGGCACGGAATCGACGCGGTACGCTTGGTAGCTCACCATTCGGCCAAAGGCACCCTGTTCGGCCAGTTTTACAGCCATCACGCCAAAGCGCACGCCGAGGATGCGGTCGATCGCGGTGGGCGCACCGCCACGTTGGAGATGGCCGAGAGTGCACGTGCGGGTGTCCTTGCCGGTCAATTGCTGGAGGCTGGCGGCGACTTGTTCGCCGATGCCGCCGAGACGGACCTCTCCACCACAATTCGGGTCGATGGTGACAAGGTCCCCGTTCGGCAGGCTCGCGCCTTCTGCGACGACCACCAGCGTGCTGTGGTGGCCTTGGGCATCACGTTGCTTGATGAACTCGGCGATTTTTTCCAAAGAGAAGGAAATTTCCGGAATCAATATCACATTGGCACCGCCAGCGATCCCGCCCCAGAGTGCGATCCAACCTGCGTGACGCCCCATCACCTCCAGGACCATCACGCGCTTGTGACTCT
>CALPMD020000032.1 GCA_943324575.2 Akkermansia muciniphila | reverse complement strand
TGAAATTGTCGTCCGCCACTGCGATAAGCCCGGCCTGCATATCACCAAGATCACGGGTGATAACGGCAAACTTCCGAAGAACCCCGCGCAGAACTGTGCCGGTGTCGCAGCGCTAGACCTCTTGAAGCACCTCGGTATGACCGATCGTGGCATTGAGATGGAGATTCATAAGAAAATGCCATTCGGCTCAGGCCTCGGATCCTCGTCCGCCTCTTCGGTCGCGGGTGCCTTCGCGGTGAATCAACTCATCGGCAATCCCCTGAGCAAAAAACAACTGCTGCCCTTCGCGATGGCGGGTGAGGCTTCGGCTGATGGCGCATGGCACGCCGACAACGTTGCACCCTGTCTCTTTGGCGGCATCGTTTTTATTCGTTCGAATGACGAGCTCGACTTCGCCCAAATTCCCGCGCCGAAAAACCTTTGGGCGGCCGTTGTCCATCCCGACATCGAAATCCTCACCAAAGTTGCCCGCGAAATCCTGCCCAAGGAAATCCCGCTCGAAAATGCCACCCAGCAAATTGGCAACCTCGGCGGCCTGCTCTGTGGCTTGATTCAAGAAGACTACGGCCTCATCTCCCGCTCCATCCATGACGTCATCGCCGAGCCGCGCCGTCAGAAGCTCATCCCGGATTTCTACGCCGCCAAACGCGCAGCGCTTCAGGCCGGTGCGCTCGGCTTTTCGATTTCTGGCGCTGGCCCGTCGGTTTTTGCCCTCTGTGAAGGAGAAGCCATCGCCCACAAAGTCGCCGAAGCAATTTCCAAAGTTTTCGCGGCCATCCCGGTTGGCTCGCAGTCCTACGTCTCTCGAATCAATCCGCGCGGTGTGCATTTGGTCGAGTAACCATTCGAACTCGCCAGCCCTATGTCGCCCGGAAAAAGGAAATATCGGTTCATCTACTTCCTGTTAGCCGGATTCTCAGTTGCGGCAGCTTATTTCGCGATTCGTACATTTCGTCCGCCTGCGAAAGCAGCTGGACTGCCGGATTCATCCTCTGTGGCGGCTCCGGTAATTGCGCCTGATGACAAGGTTCACGCAGGGTATGCGGGATCGGCGGCGTGCCGGGATTGTCACGCGGCAGCGTTTGCGAAGTGGCAGAATTCGAACCACGGTCTGGCAGAGCGAAAGATCAGCAAGGTGAAGGATCACGCGGCTTTTGAGCCGAGGCAGACGCTAATCCACGGTAAGGAGAAGACCGAGGTGTTTGTGGATGCGGATGGGCTGGCGAAGATTCTCGCGCAGGGTCGGGACCGGCAGGAACACGCTTTCACGGCCGTGCGGGTGATCGGCAACAATCCGCTGCGGCAGTTTCTGGTGCCCGCGCCGGGCGGACGCATGCAGGCGCACGATATGGCACTAGATCCGGCAAAAAACGAATGGTTCAGCGTACACGGCGACGATGAGCGTGGGCCGGGCGACTGGGGGCACTGGACAGGGCAAGGAATGAACTGGAACTCCATGTGCGCGGCGTGCCACAACACGCGGCTGCGGAAGAATTTCGAGCCCAAAACGAACAGTTACCACACGTCGATGGCGGAAATGAGCGTGGGCTGCGAGGCGTGCCACGGGCCGATGAAGGATCATGTGGAGTGGCAGAAGAAGCCGCCGCTTTCCGTACACGGCAAGGACCCGACGCTGAAGCCGTTTTCGCACGACCAGGCGACGGAAACCTGCGCGGCCTGCCATGCGCGGCGCGCGGAAATCACGGGCGATCTAGTGCCCGGCGAATCGTTTTACGACCACTTCAGCCTGACGGTGACCGATGAGACGGAGACGTTTTACCCCGACGGCCAGATCCACGAAGAGAATTTCGAGTACACGTCCTTCCTTTCCAGTCGGATGCATCACGCGGGTGTGCGCTGCGCGGATTGCCATGATCCCCACGACAACAAGCCGCTGGCGGTCGGAAACCAACTGTGCATGAACTGTCACGCGGGCGGCAGCAAGTTCCCCGCACCAGTGATCGATCCGCAAGCGCACAGCCACCACGGTGCGGACAGCACGGGCAACCAGTGCGTTTCCTGCCACATGCCGACGACGACCTATATGCAGCGTCACCCGCGGCACGACCACAGTTTCAGTATCCCCGATCCGCAGCTGACGAAGGATCTAAACGTGCCGAACGCCTGCAACCGCTGCCACACGGACAAAGACACCGACTGGGCGATCGCGGCGAAAAAGCGGTTCTACGGGGATAAACCGGACCGGCCATCGCGGACGCGGGCGTTGCTGATCGGCAGTGCGCGGCGCGGCGAGCCTAGGGCGCGAGTGGGGTTGATCGGGCTGCTAGCCAGCCAAGAGATCCCAGCGTGGAAGGCCACGGCTTGTCACTTGCTGACGCGCTGGGTGCTCGACCCTGCGGCCAGTCAAGCGCTGGTCCAACAGCTAAAGCATGAAAGCCCGCTGGTCCGCGAAGCCGCCGTTCGGGCGCTGGGCACGGTGACGCGGGAAAACATCGCCAGCCTTCGTCCAACGCTGCAACCCTTGCTGGACGATCCCGCGCGCTCGGTGCGGGTGGCAGCGGCGTGGGCACTGTGCGACACGCTGGATCTGGATACGCGGGCGGGGAAGGAGCTTTGCCATATGCTAGACATAAATGCAGACCAGCCGTTCGGGCGGATGCAACTGGGCCAGTTTGCGATGATGCGCGGCGACAACCCGACAGCGATCCGTCAAATGCGCAAGGCGATCGAGCTGGACCCGAATTCTCCGCCCTTCCACCACGATCTGGCGATTCTGCTCAGTACCACGGGCGATCCCCAGGGAGCTGCCAACGAGATGCAAGAAGCTGTCCGTCTCGATCCACAGAACCCGGAATATCAATACAGTCTAGCGCTGGTCTGGAACGAGCTGGGCTTCACCGCAAAGTCCACTGCGGCACTGGAAAAAACCGTCGAGATGGTTCCTAGCCATGCGCGAGCGTGGTACAATCTCGGTCTGGCCCGCAGCAGCAGCAACCAACCGCGGGAAGCGATCGCCGCGTTGCGACGTGGAGAAGCCGCCGATCCCGGCGATTCTTCCATCCCCTATGCGCGTGCGACGATTCACGCCCGCCTGGGCCAGAAGCAGGAGGCAATGGCCGCCGCCAGCCGCGCGCTCCAGCTACGCCCGGATTTTGCCGAGGCCCGGCAACTGATCGACTCACTTTCCCGCTGAAACGAATCTTGAAAATTCAGCCATCAATGATTCACGAAAAGAGGAATTTAATCAACTCACTGCCGGGCTTGCCGATTCTATCGGAGGTTTACCGGACGTAACGAGATTTCTACACCTACAAGCTGTATCTGGCGGTGTCGCGGGGCAACGGAACTCATTCCTCCTCGAACTTGCGCAGGATCAGGTCTTCGATCGCAGCAAGTGCGGCATCGGCATCAAGGCCTTCCGTGCTGACGCTGATGATCGAACCGTGACCCGCGGCCAACATCATGAGTCCCATGATGCTCTTGCCGTCAATCTCTTCACCGTCCTTTTCAACAAAGATATCCGCCTGAAAGCGGTTGGCCGTCTTGACGAACTGGGCTGCTGGACGAGCATGAATGCCAAGCTTGTTGAGAATGGTGAAGTCTTTTTTGGCCATGATTGATGTGCTTTCGCAGGCAGATTTTAGAAAAACAGAAGCTTCGCTCCAAGATAAAAATTAGCGAGCGATTCTAGTTCAAGTGAACTTCAGCGAGGGCTGTCATTCGCTCAGAAAAAACAAAAAAGCCAATCCGATTTTGGCGGACTGGCCCCTAATGAAGCATAATGCTGCGACCGATTAAGGAAGCAGATTGATCGCGCGGGACTGCTTGATCGCAGAGTTGATCTTGCGATGCAGCTTGGCGGAAACTCCGGTCACGCGGCGTGGCAAAATTTTGCCGGTTTCGGTCGTGAACTTGGTGAGAAGCTCAGGATTAGTCGCCACAACTTGATCTGCAGGGATGTCGTGACGGCGGCTCGTCATGCGACGATTCGCCTTGCGGAAGTTGATACGGCGCTGGACTGTTTTAGGCTCGGACATGGGAAAAAAGTTTAGCGGAGTTCGCGGTGAAGGGTGCGGCGCTTGAGGAAGTGATTGAATTTCACTTTCTCCAGACGGCCTGGGGTGCGGAGGCTCTTCTTGTTACGCGTGGTGACGTAACGTGAGGTAGGCTTGCCCTCGGCTTTCGCTTCGGTGCATTCTAGGATAATAATCTCGCGTGGCATGAGTATGAACTTGGGAGGCGGATGTTGCTTTAATCTTCGTCCTCGTCAAGAGAAACCGACTCAGAATCTTCATCTTCGATGAAATTACCTCCGCTGAAGCCAACTTCATTGGAAGGACGGAAGCGGCGATTGCCATATTCTTTCTCCCACTGAGCTTGGCATTCAACCGTCAAACGGGCAAATGGGATGACCTCAAGACGGGCTTGAGGAATCTTGTGGGAAGACATTTCACAGACACCGTAGCAGTTGGATTGAATTCGGCGAAGGGCCTGCTCAATCTCGTAAAGTGCGTCCTGTTCTTTGGCGAGAACGGAGAGCGCGAAGTCACGGTCGTAAGCGTCGCTACCCGCATCGCCTTGGTGTTGACCGCTGCCGGAAGCCTCAGAACCTTCGGGGGCATTGCGGATGGTATCACGCGCCATATCAGACACGGCATCCACTAACTCGTCGCGAAGATCGAGCAAGCGCTGGCGCTGCTTCTGAATGAAAGCGGGGCTGTGGGTACCACCGCTGCCAGCGGGTGCGGGCCTGCCCGATGGAGCCGACACTGCCTTTGGCGGAACAAAGGGTGGTTTGACCGGAGCAGGAGGCGCAGGAAAATCGACCACAGACGAGCGAGATTTAACCACGACAGGCACCACCTTTACTGCGGGCGCAGCAACGGGCGAAACTTCGGCTTTTAGCGCCTTCTTCACGGAAGGCTGGACCTTCGTTGGCGCGGACTTGATCGCTGCGGCGACTGGCTTCGCGGCTGGCTTTTTCGCGGCGGGGGAGGGTTTGGAAGATTTGGCAGCGGGTTTTTTCGCGGCGGGAACAGGCTTTGAGGGCTTGGCCACAGGCTTTTCCGCAGCGGCAGCAGGCTTTGAGGGCTTGGCCACAGGCTTTTTCGCAGCGGGGACCGGCTTTGAGGGCTTGGCCGCAGGCTTTTTCGCAGCGGGAGCAGGCTTGGAGGGCTTGGCCGTTGGCTTTTTCACAGCGGGTGCAGGCTTGGAAGATTTGGCGGCAGGTTTCTTCGCGGCCGCGACGGGCTTGGAAGGCTTTGAGGCGGGCTTTACTTGACCCTTTTTGGGGGTGGTTTTTGATGTGATTTTCTTCGCAGCCATGGCACAGAGATCCAAATACAGGTTGTTTGAAACTAAACTCCTCGTCGAGACCGGGATGAGGTCGAGACACTATAGAGAGCGCGGTGGGTTAGCCTCTGGACCACGATCCAGCAAGCGGAAAGTTTGCAGATTGTAAAATAAGTGATTTTCAAGGTTTCGGGCAGGAGACTTGAAATGCCGAGATGGATCCCTAGAGTGCGGCACCGCTATGCAGCTCAGCGCCATTGTCGAAGCCCTTCTCATCGCCTCTCAGGAACCCCTTCCGTCTGAGGAAATCGCCCGTTTGGTGCGCGCCCGCGTCGCCGAAGCGGACGACGTCCGAATTCGCGAAACCGAGGAAGGGCAAGCTCCCCCAGCCCTGCCCGAATGGCTGCAGGACTTGGCCGCGACCTCATCGGCAAAAGTCACCCAATCCATCGAAAGTCTCAACGTCATTTATCAGGAAACCCAGCGCGTTTTCACGATTCTCGAACGCCCCAAGGGCTGGAAAATTTACACGCGCATCGAGTACGGCGAATTTATCCGCCAGCTATTTCCAGGCCGCAAACCCGAGCGCATGAGCGGCCCGGCCATGGAGACGCTCGCCATCATTGCCTACCGCCAGCCGATCACCAAGGCCGCGATCGAAGCGGTGCGCGGCGTGGCTTGCGACGGCATGATTCAAAAACTCCTCGATCGCGACCTGATCCGCATTGGTGGACGCGCGGAACTGCCGGGCCGCCCCCTACTCTACGAAACAACCGATCTTTTTTTCGAACACTTCGGCATCCGTTCGATCGACGACCTACCCAACGCATCAGAACTGCGCAAGGTCAAGCTGCCCGAAGCCGAGCCTGTGCCAGCCCCCGCAAACGAGCCCGACCAACAACTCGCATTCTCCACCGTGGGTATCCCCGCCGCAGCCGCAGGCGACGAATCGCACACCGACGCCTAACCTTATACCTCCGTGAATCTAGACCATATCCGCAGCCAGATCGACACCCTCGATCACGACCTGCTTGACCTTCTCTCCCGCCGCGCCGATTTAGTCCACGAAGTGGGCTTGGTCAAAAAACGCGACGGCCTGCAAATCTACGCACCCGAACGCGAGGAAGCACTACTGCGGCGGCTCATCGATATGAACCAAGGCCGCCTGCCTGAAAAGTCGATCCGTTCAATCTATCGAGAAATCATGTCCGCCGCGCTGGCGCTAGAGGACGATCTAACCATCGCCTACCTCGGGCCCGAAGGAACCTGGACCCATCAGGCGGCGATCAAAAAGTTTGGCCATTCGGTCAACTACTCAGCGCAGCCGAATTTCTCCGATGTTTTCGATCAAGTCGCCCGCCGTGCAGCGAGCTATGGCGTCGTGCCGATTGAGAACTCCACCGAAGGAGCCGTCTCGCATACACTCGACCTATTCGTAGATTCGCCGCTTCACATCTGCGCCCAAATCCTACTGCGGATCGAAAACGGCCTGATGGCGGCGATCCCGCGCGAGCAGATCAAGACGCTGTATTCCCACCCACAGGTCTTTGGCCAATGCCGCTCATGGATCTTGAGAAACTTCCCAGAGGCGGATCTCGTCGAAGTTTCCTCCACCACCAAGGCCGCACAAATTGCCCGCGATCAGGCGGCGCAAGGCGCAGCAGCTCTGGGTGGCCCACTTGCGGCGGAGATGTATGGTCTCGAGCTTCTCGAAGAATCAATCCAGGACCGCGCGACCAACACCACGCGCTTTCTGGTCATCGGCGAAAAGCCCTGCCCTCCCACCGGCAACGATCGCACCTCCATCCTGTTCGCGATCCACGACCGCCCGGGCTCGCTGGTGAAAGCGCTCCAAGCCTTCGATCAATTTCACATCAACCTGTCAAAAATCGAGTCCCGCCCGTCCAAGCGCAAGGACTGGGAATACATCTTTTACGTCGATCTCGCCGGCCATTGCGACGACCCCAAAGTCTCCGAGGCACTGGCTGAACTGGGCAATCATTGCTCGCTCGTCAAGCTACTCGGCTCCTATCCGGATGCGGGCGAATAGAAAATAATGAAAATCGCTAGAATGCGGGCTAGCCTAACCGAGACAGAGCTGCCTAGGATCTCCGCGCATGAATGGAAAAGTGGAAATGATTATTGACGGCAAGCCTCTTGAGCTGCCGACGTTTGTTGGATCTGAGGGCGAGGTAGGCATCGACATCGCCACATTGCGCAACAAAACCGGCTGCATCACGCTTGATCCCGGCTACGGCAACACGGGTGCCTGCAAAAGCGCGATCACCTTCATCGACGGGGAAAAAGGCATTCTTCGTTATCGCGGATACGACATCGCCGAGCTTGCGCAAAAAAGCACCTTCATCGAAACCGCACACCTGCTCATCTATGGCGAACTTCCGACCGCTGACGAACTGGCAGGATTTTCCGCGCTGCTGACGCAAAATCAGATGCTGCACGAGGACATGCGCTTCCACTTCGACGCGTTTCCACCATCAGCCCACCCGATGTCCATTCTGTCGGCGATGATTCATGCGTCATCGTCCTACCCAAGCCCTCAAACTGCGGGCAAAACCCTCAAGGAGGCGTTTCCGTTCCACGCCGCCCGCCTCATTTCCCAAGTTCGCACCATCGCGACCAGTTCCTACCGCAAGGCCCACGGCCTACCCGCCAGTTACCCGAAGACGAAGCTGAAATACACAGAGAACTTTCTCCACATGATGTTCTCCCTCCCCGGCGAGGAGTACGAAGTCAACCCGGAAATCGTCCGTGCGCTCGACCTCATCTTCCTGCTTCACGCCGACCACGAACAAAACTGCTCCACCTCCACGGTGCGCATGGTGGCCTCCAGTCAGGCCAACGTGTTCGCCTCCGCATCAGCCGGCGTCTGCGCGCTTTGGGGCCCACTGCACGGCGGTGCCAACCAAGCGGTGCTGGAAATGCTGGAAGAAATCCACCGCGATGGAGACGACGGCACCAAGTTCCTCAATGAGGTCAAAAACAAAACTGGCAATCGCCGCCTGATGGGCTTCGGCCACCGCGTTTACAAAAACTTCGATCCGCGCGCCGTCATCATCAAAGAGCAGTGCGACAAGGTTCTGGGCCAACTCCACAAGTCCGATCCCCTGCTCGACATCGCCAAGAAACTCGAAGAGATCGCCCTCCACGACGAATACTTCGTTTCCCGCAAACTCTATCCGAACGTCGATTTCTACAGCGGCATCATCATGCGCGCCATCGGTATCCCGATGGACATGTTCACCGTCATGTTTGCCATCGGTCGCATGCCGGGTTGGGTCGCCAACTACAAGGAAGTCATGGACGACCGCGACAGCCGTATTTCCCGCCCCCGCCAGATCTATACTGGCGAAACGCTGCGGACCTACAAGCCGATGAGCGAACGCGCCTAACTTCAGTTAGCATATCCATTCATCCAAGCCGCCATGCGTGACCCGCGTGGCGGCTTTTTTCATGTTCACGAGCGCCGCGGGCGGAAACCCATCACGTAGCGCAGCACGACCCGCGGCAAATTCGACAAGACCCAAGCGATCGTTGCCGTCTTCCGCCCCGGATAGATCCGTGCCGCGTCGCGCTCCAACGCTGCGAGCGACTCGGCCACGACCTGCT
>CALPMD020000031.1 GCA_943324575.2 Akkermansia muciniphila | reverse complement strand
TGGGTGAAGGTGATCTCGGCCTTGCCGCCGGAGACTTTCACTTGATTGATGCGCGTCGATTGTCCGCTTCCCCATGAGCCGACTTGAGTCAGAAGGATGACAGTGCGCCCCTCTTGGCTGGCCGGCAACACGTAAAGGTCCTGTCCGACGGCGGGAAGCCGCAGCGAGGCAGTGAGTTGGGGAGCAGAAGGAGTGGTTAAATCGAGCACCTGAAGACCTCGCAACTGGTTGAAGAAATAAACAGTGTTGCCGTCGACCTTCCAGATGTCCGCCTCTTCGAGAACGACAGTTGCCACGTCCTCAACTGGAGCCGGCGTGCTCATCAGAGCGGGCAGCGCCACCGAATAGGCCTTGCGAACTGAGGCCAGGCTGGATGCTGCCGCGGATTTGACGGGGCCAAAGCTCTTTTGGCCCTTGTAGAAATTCGTAGGAAATTTGCGCTGAGTCAGGGAACCGCCGACCGACAAGCCGATCGCCCGCCACTGCATTTTTTTGCTATTCGACGCGAGATCGAATGTGAACGAGCCGGCGACTCCGCCTTGAGATTTCAGGGTCTTCCATCCGCCCGGACGCTGAAAACTTTGCAAGGATACGCTCGCGATTCCTTCAGGCACCCTGACCGTAGCCGTCTTGCCATCTTTCGAAATAACGAGAGGCAAAGACTTCCAACTGCTCTGTGCCGCAGACAGCGAACCGGCCGTTCCAAGAAAAATTCCCGCTAGTAACAGCAGTAACAGACGCAGGCCGATCCTAAATGAGGGCGAGAGATGAGTTTTCATGGGTTTGAGGAGCCTAACAAAGACACCACTGATCCGTCGGCATCCGAAGATTGGATCAGTTATTTACAAATAAAAAACCGAGTGAGCGGATTAATCAATTCAATTATACGGCGACGCACTTCGCGCTCTGATTGACAAGCGCGGGTTGCGCTTTCAGTCTCTGTGGCGTGATTTCTGAATTGAAAAGCTCTCCGCTCGAAGCGGCTCACCTGGCGCTGGGTGCCCGTCTGGTTCCGTTTGCCGGCTGGAATATGCCGGTGCAATACACCTCGATCATCGACGAACACACGGCAGTGCGCACGGCCTGCGGGATTTTCGACATTTCTCACATGGGCCAGTTCATCGTCAGCGGGCCGACGGCGGCCGCGTGGTTGAATGGCTTGCTGACGAATGATATTCAGAAACTGGGTGTGGGTCAGGGGCAATACACTCTGATGCTCAACGAAAAAGGCGGTGTGATCGACGATTTGATCGCCTATCGTTCCGGCGAGAATGAGTTTTTCTTGGTGGTGAATGCCTCGATGATCGAGGAGGATTTTTTCTGGATGGCTGCGCGCCAAGCCGAAGGCGTGGTCCTGCGCAACGAGAGCGACTTGTGGGCCGGCATGGCCGTGCAGGGGCCGACCGCAGTGGGGGTTTTTGCGAAGGTTTTCCCCAACGAAACGCTGCCGCCGCGCAACGGCATCATGACCACTGCCGCTGGCTCGGTAGTTTGCCGCACCGGTTACACGGGCGAGGACGGATTCGAGTTTTTCTGCCCCGCCGCTGAGGCAATCGCTTACTGGGATCAATTTCTCGCCGCGGGTGCCAAGCCTTGCGCGCTCGGTTCCCGCGACACGCTGCGTCTGGAAATGTGTTATCCGCTGAACGGCAACGACCTATCCCCCGAGCGCTCGCCGATCGAGGCGGGCCTTGGATTCTTCTGCGATCTTGAAAAGGGCGACTTTGTCGGCCGTGAGGTGCTCGTCCGCCAGAAAGCCGATGGTCCTGCCGTCAAGCTGACTGCGCTGCGCTATCTCGACAAAGGACCGCCGCCGCGCGCGCACTACCCGGTTGTCGCCGACGATGGAACAATCATCGGTGAACTGGCCAGCGGCGCGCTTTCGCCGACATTGATGGCCGGCATCGGCATGGCCTACCTGCCCGCCGAGTTCTCCAAGCTGGGAACGCGCTTACAAATCGAAGTCCGCGGCAAACACTTTCCTGCGGAAGTCGTCAAAAAGCCTTTTTACAAGCCAGCTCCATCCGCTTAATTAACTCTTTTTCAGCTTTCGGATATTAACTTTCCGCTTTAACCTAACCCTGTGAAAACGATTCCGTCACCCCGCCAAGGCATGCCCCAATGGAGGGACAAGCAGCGATCTCTGGCAGTGGGTGAGAAGGTCGAACTTCTGGGCAGGTTCATCCAAGAGACGCGCCAACTCGAACGTATCAAAAAAACATGCAAGCCGTCTGCGATGTCTTGGAGCAACTCGTCAGCGAAGGAACTCTGAGGCACTACGCCATCGGCGGCGCTACGGCGGCCGGCTTCCATGGCGAACCACTGGCAACACGGGATGTTGATGTCTTCGTATTCATCGAGCCGTCACCCGATTCGGTTCTAATTACACTCGAACCGCTCTGCTCTCGCTTAGCCGAGCTTGGCTTTAGCGATTTTGAAGAGGAAGCACTTCTAATCCACAGTTTCCCAGTTCAGTTTCTGAGCGCTTCTTCGGGGCTTGAGACCGAAGCTGTCGAGTCAGCTCTCGTCGTCGAATGGGAAACGCACCGCATTCGTATCATCCATCCTGAATATCTCGCCGCGATTGCCCTCACCGTCGGCCGTCCCAAAGACAGAGCTAGACTGGTCTATCTCGTTGAGTTACCAACCTTCGACGCGCAGGTCTTCACTGACATTTTATCGCGTCATCGTTTAGAAAGCCGCTGGACTGAATGGGCGACAGCTCTTGGTCTTTCATTATAAATTTACACTTTCGCCTTTTACCTCCTAGATTTTTTCAGCTTTACCTCATGAACAACCCGACCGACCTCCGCTACGCCACCTCCCACGAATGGGTCCGCCTTGATGGCGAGATCGCCACCGTGGGTATTTCCGATCACGCTCAGGAAGAATTGACCGACGTGGTTTTTGTCGAACTCCCTGCGCTCGGCCGCTCGGTAGACGCCGGCGATCCGACTGCGGTCGTGGAATCCGTGAAAGCCGCCAGCGACATTTATGCGCCAATTGGCGGCGAAGTCGTGGAAGTGAATCCCGACGTCGAGTCCGATCCTTCGCTGGTCAATACCGATCCCTACGGCAAGGGCTGGATCTTCAAGCTCAAGGTGAAAAACGCCGCGGATGTTGCCTCGCTGATGGATGCTGCCGCGTACTCCGCACAGATCGGCTAAGCCCGACCTTTCAATAATCCGCGGCCGCTCCAGAGGTAGTTCCAACCGGAAATCACCGTCAGGGCGACCGCCATCCAGAGTAAAAAGGGCAGCAACCAGCCGCCGTCGACCGACGGACGCGCCAAATTCCCCAGCCATGCGGCGACTTGGCTAGGCGATTTGGCGTGACTGACCGTGAGCCAAACCAAGCCCGCGATCAAGTAGGCGAGCTGAAAGCCGGTCTTCCATTTGCCCAAGCGGTCGGCGGCTAACACCTGCCCGGCTTCGATCGCGATCTGGCGTAGACCCGTAACGAGAAATTCCCGGCCGATGATCAGGGCAGTCACCCATACGGGGCAGAGGCCCTTTTCCGTGAAAAACACAAATGCCGCGCAGACGAGGATCTTGTCCGCCAACGGATCCATCAGTTTCCCCAGCGGCGTGACCAATCCCATTTTGCGCGCCAGCCAGCCGTCTAGCCAGTCGCTCACCGCAGCGACCACAAACAAAAACAGCCCCGTGCCGTAGCCCGTCAGCGATCGCTGGGACACAGCCAACACAAAGGCGGCTGTCATCACTAGGCGGGAAAATGTAATCGCATTCGGTAGGTTCACGCCCGGAATGTGCGAAATGACTCTCAGATTGGCAACAAGGGGTTGCAGCAATCCTCAATTCCCCCTACGACCTCGCTCGCCTTCCCATTAAGTGGGCATCCTTTATATGAGCAATAGTGATTTCGGACTTATTGGTCTGGCCGTCATGGGTCAGAATCTCGTTCTCAACGTGGAATCCCGCGGCTTCCAAGTCTCGGTTTACAACCGCACCACCACAGTCACCGACGAATTCGTCGCCGCGCACCCTGGCAAGAAACTCGTCGGCGCAAAGTCGCTCGAGGAGTTCGTCCAGTCGCTCGCCTCGCCGCGGAAGGTGATGATCATGGTCAAAGCCGGTGGTCCCGTGGACGCCGTGATCGAGTCATTGATCCCACTCCTCGATAAAGGCGACATCATCATTGATGGCGGAAACTCACTCTACACCGATACCGAACGCCGCGACAAGTGGCTCGGCGATCTCGGCTTTCGCTTCATCGGCGCGGGCGTTTCCGGTGGCGAAGAAGGTGCGCGCAAAGGCCCATCGATCATGCCTGGCGGCCCTGCCTCCACCTGGGATGTGATGAAGCCGATCTTCGAATCCATCTCCGCCAAGGTCGACGGCGAACCCTGCGTCACCCACATCGGTCCCGGCGGTGCTGGCCACTATGTGAAGATGATCCACAACGGCATCGAATACGGCGACATGCAGCTGATTTGCGAAGCCTATAACATCTTCAAAGCCGCTGGCTTCACTCCGGCCGAACTCGGCGAAGTTTTCACCTCGTGGAACGACGGCGACCTCGAGTCCTACCTCATCCAGATCACCGCCGAGATCTTCAAACAAAAAGATCCCGAAACAGGCGCGGCCCTCGTCGACCTCATTCTCGACACCGCTGGCCAAAAAGGCACCGGCAAGTGGACGCTGATCAACGCGGTTGAAAATGCCGTCGTCATTTCGACCATCAACGCCGCGGTCGAAGCTCGCATCCTTTCCTCGATGAAAGACCAGCGCGTCGCCGCCAGCACGATCCTCCAAGGACCGAAGGCGATCATCTCCGTCGAAAAACAAGAGCTCGTCAAAAAAGTTCACGACGCGCTCTTCGCCTCCAAGATCATTTCCTACGCGCAAGGTCTCGACCTCATCGCCACCATGGGCGCGGAAAAAAGCTGGGGCCTCGACTTGGCCAAGATCGCTGCCATCTGGCGCGGCGGTTGCATCATCCGCGCGCGTTTCCTCAACGACATCACCGAGGCTTACCGCACCGATGCAACTCTCAGCAACCTGATGCTCGCCCCGTTCTTCACGAATCTCCTCAACGGATTCCAGGAAAACTGGCGCCAAGTCATCGCCACTGCGACCCTCGCCGGCATTCCGGTTCCAGCCTTCAGCGCCTCGCTCGGCTACTACGACAGCTACCGCAGCGCCGTGCTGCCAGCGAACCTGCTGCAAGCCCAACGCGACTTCTTCGGTGCCCACACCTACGAGCGCACCGACAAGCCACGCGGCGAAATGTTCCACACCGACTGGCCCGAAGTCATTGGCTAAAAAACTCTTCGATAAAAAAACGGCCGGGTCACCCCGGCCGTTTTTTGTGCCTAATTTCTCAGATCACCGGTAAACGGTGACGATCGGCGAAGTGCCGACATTGCCCGCCGCATCGTAGGCGCGTGCTTGGAGCTTGTGCGCACCCGCAGCAATTTTCCGCGTGTTCCAGCTATAGGTCACGGAGGATGCCGTGCTGGAGCTAACCCGCCTGCCGTCGATGTATAGCTCGATTCTGGTCACCGCCACGTTATCGGTGCCACTGAGTGTGACGTTCTGACTCGGCACCTTGACGAAGGCCCCGTTCGTTGGAGTGGTGATGGAGGCGACGGGAGCGGTGCCATCCAGCGTATTGGAAAAAGACTTGGCCGCCGTGACCGCGCGCAAGGCGTTCACCCGGCCGTTGCCAAAATAAACATCATAACCCGGAGTCCCGATGTCGTCGGAATTTTTGATCAACAAATCCACCAACTGCGAATTTATCAGGCTGGGATTGGCCGATGCCATCAGTGCCGCCACGCCCGATGCGACCGGACAGGAAAACGAGGTACCACTCCACACCGCATATTGGTTGGAACCGTAAAGCGTCAAAATATCAAGGCCCGGCGCGGAGACATCGACGTAGCTGCCGTAATTGGACCAACTCGGGTGGGCGTCAGCCGAGTCCGTGGCGGAAACTGCGATGACATTGGTGCAGGCTGCTGGGTAGAGGGCGATGTTGTTGCCGCTATTGCCCGCCGCCGCGACGATCACACACTGCTTATTCCATGCGTAATTAACGGCGTCTTGCAGCGCTTGTGAAGAGGAGGTGCCTCCCAAACTCAAATTGATGATCTTCGCGCCACTATCGGCGGCGTAGATGATGCCATTGCAAATGGCCGAGTAGTTGCCCGAACCGGTGGCGTCGAGCACGCGCACTGGCAGGATCGGATTGCCCCATGCCACGCCCGCGACACCGACCCCGTTATTGCTCGCCGGCGCGACCGTGCCAGCGACGGCCGTGCCGTGGCCGTTTTCATCCGTCGCATCCGTGTCATTGGCCACGAAATCATAGCCGTTGAGCACCTTGCCCGTCAGGTCGGGATGGGATTTGAGCACCCCGGTATCCACCACAGCGACCACGATACTGGATGCACCCGTGCTGATGTCCCACGCGGCGGGCGCTTGGATTTTGCCAAGATGCCACTCGGAGCCTTGGGTGAAGTAGGGATCATTGGCCGTGCCCAGCGCCTCGGCCTTGTAATCGGGCTCCGTGTACTCGACATCGACGTCGCTTCTCAACTCGCCGCGGCACTGATCCGACGCCTCGGCCGACACGCGAATCACGCGAATACCCAGCTTCGAGACTTCACCCGCTTGCCTGCCTCCTCGCTTGGAGAGCAATGCTTTAAAGCGCCCTTCCGTCATGGAGGGCTTTAGCTTCACCATCATCTGGACCTCCGGCTTGTTCGACTGCGCTGGCGGTGCCGCCATGGCGGGCAAGGCCATCGCTGGCAGCATGACCATCATGCGAAGTGTCTTCCGAAGGGGAATGAAATCACGAACAGCTGGGATTTTTTTCATCATTATTTGGGATTAATGGACATCAACATCCCTAAATTAACTGCGAATTGGAGCAAGTCTATTTTCATCTATTAGAAAGCTCAGTTGGAATCGGAGACTGCGGCGGGTCGGCCAGTTCGCCGGGTGGATGATTCGATCGCTTCCCCCACCCTTGCGGTTGCAGCCTGGCGGATACCGTGCTAATACGACGGGCATATGGGAATCGCCGACCGAGATTATCACCGCTCCGACACGGGTAGAGGTGATGGCTTTTTTTCACAGGTCACCCCCGTGGTCAAATGGCTGTTGATCGTGAATCTGGGGATCTTTGTGGTCGACCTCTTTCTAGGAAAGTCGCTACGCGAGCTTGGCTACTACTCGATTGAATCCGCCATCTATGGATTGCAGCTCTGGCGCTTTGTGACGTTCCAATTTCTGCACGGCAGCTTGGGCCATGTGTTTTTCAACTGCATGGGGATTTTCTTTTTCGGGCCATGGATGGAGCGGTGGTGGGGATCGCAGAAATTTTTGATCTTTTACCTGCTGTGCGGGGTGGGTGGAGCGGTTTTTTTCTCGCTGCTGGTGTGGTTGGGATTGTTGCCTGGCGACGGTGCTGTATCGCCACTGGTGGGTGCATCGGCGGGGATTTACGGGATTTTAATTGGTGTGGCCGTCATTGCACCACAGATGCGTGTGGCGCTGCTCTTTCCACCCATCGAGCTGTCGATGCGGCAGTTGGCTATCGGGCTGATGGCCATCTCCGTCGGCTCGATTCTACTCCAATGGGGCGGCAATGAAGGCGGGGAAGCCGGTCATCTCGGCGGCGCGATTCTTGGCTACATCCTCATGCGCTACCCGCAGTGGCTCGGGCGGGGGGCACGATTCCCGCGGCCCAGACGAAATCCGTTTTCGACTCCCCCACTGCCAAAGTTGCGTCCGCGCACCACCCTCGATCAGCAACAGGAATCCGCGGTCGATTTGATCCTCGACAAGATTTCCCGCGAGGGCTTCCAAAGCCTCACGCAACAGGAGCGCGATGTGCTTCACGAAGCTTCGAAATCCAAATCATCCTGAAAAATGACTGACGCAGAAATGATCGAATCGCCCGACGCCGGGCAACAACTCGCCCGCTTGCGTGCGATCATGCACCGCCTGCGCGCGCCCGGCGGTTGCCCGTGGGATGCGGAACAAACGCACGAATCCATCGTCCCCAATCTGATCGAAGAAACCTACGAAACGGTGGACACCATCCAGCGCGGAGACCACGACCACCTCAAGGAAGAGCTGGGCGATCTGCTGTTGCAAGTCGTCTTCCACAGTGAAATCGCCGAGGAAGCCGGGCGATTCAATCTCGACGACGTGGCGCGCGGAATCAGCGAAAAGCTAGTCCGCCGCCATCCGCACGTGTTCGCCGATAGCGATGTCGCCACCACCGATGGCGTGCTGTCGCAATGGGACGCGATCAAGCGGGTCGAAAAAGGCGACGAGGAAAAACCCTTCCTCCACGGCGTCGGCAAGGGCCTGCCAGGCCTGATCCGCGCGGCCAAGCTCCAAAAGAAAGCCGCCAAAGTCGGCTTCGACTGGCCCGAAGAAAGCGGCGTCATCGCCAAGATTCACGAGGAACTCCACGAACTTCAAAGCGCCGTCGACCAACAGGATCTCAACGCCGTAGCCGAGGAAATGGGCGACCTGCTCTTCTCCGTGGTCAACCTCGCACGCTTTCGCGACATCGACCCGGAAGTGCTGATGGCCACGGCAAATGCCAAATTCGAAAGCCGCTTCGGGGCGATGGAGCGCATGCTTAAAACCGACGGCTTCACCCTGGATGCGGCGAGCACCTCCCAGATGGAATCCGCTTGGGAGCTCGCGAAAAGTATGCGGGGCATTTGAGCCAGCGGTCGTCACGCCGCGGCACAGACGGGCAGCGCCTCAGTCAGGGCGCGTCGGATTTTTCAAACCGCGCGGGCTTGCATCTCATGGACTGCCTCTCTAAATCTCGTTGCGTTCGAAGTTTGGAGCTCTCCATTTCGAACTTCATGGTTCAAACATCGTTTCTCCGCCGTGCTCTACCACTCCACCAATAATCCCGCCCACCGCGTC
>CALPMD020000030.1 GCA_943324575.2 Akkermansia muciniphila | reverse complement strand
ACCGTCTTAAGGTGTCTTCCCGTTATCTCTTCATTTCTTCATTTCTGCTTTCTGCTTTCTGCTTTCTGCTTTCTGCTCTCTGCTCTCTACTTTCTGCTTTCTACTTTATCTCTAGGGTTTGCCTTCGATGGTTCTGCGTGCGAATGAGAACTTGGCGATGCTGAAGACGGCGACGTTAAGGAATTGGGCGAGCATGTAGTTCATTCCGAGCCAGGTGAGCAGGCTGTAGGCTCCCCAATCCATGACGCGGGCGGAGAGGATGCCGCTCATGAAGAGAACGAATTGGGATCGCAGGCTTTTTGATTCATCGCGCTGGAAAACGAAATAGATGCATGCGAAGAAGTTGATGGTGACTTGGATGACCAGGACTAGGGCGTAGGCAGCAGGCTTGGGCCAGAGTAGCTTTTCGACCAGTAGATAATTGATCGGAATGGCTACCAAAAAGGCAGGAATGCCGATGGCGAGAAACTTGAAGAGCTTGAGAAATGACGGCGGCACGGGAGGGTGGGTAAAGCTGAAATTGGGAAAGCAGAAAGCTGAAAGGAAGATTTTACCGCGAAGGCGCAAAGGTCGCTGAGAGGCGCGAAGAAGAGGCGATTTTCGGAAGCCGGAGGGCGGAGTTTCTGCGAGAATGGAGCGCTGATCTTCAGTCGGCGTCTTTGGCGCATTGAGCGGCTTGTGCGAGCCGATGCTATTGCTTTTTTTAAGAGATTTGCCGCCTTTTGAAGCCTTCAGTGAGGTCTCTGGCACGCTGCCGCCCTTGGTTGCGGCGTTTTTGAAGCGCGAACCGACTCGGTGTTTCAAAGCTAGCTCTAGGTCGACAATACCTTAGACCCGGAGATTGGTTTGTAAAACCGGTTGTTCAAGAAAAATTGAACTAATTTTCGGGTGGGGCGAAAAAGCTTTTTGGGTCGCATGTTTGCGGGGAATTTAGGGGGAATGATGGCCGGACCTGGCAAGAGCCTAGAATCGCGAGTTGATTGGGATGAGGCGGGAAACCGCTTGTCTGAGCAGGGTGCTGTCCCATTGGCCGGGAGCGGTCGCGGTGGCGCCCAGGTAGCCGTAGTTCAGGAGGCTGCCGCATTGGGCGCAGAGCAGGCGCGAGACTGGGGCGAGTGGTCCCATGCCCATGGTGGCGACCGGGATTCCGTGATCGGCGAGCTGGAATTCGGCGAGGCGTGCCAGATCGGCGGGGCAGCGGAGTTGGGCAGCGGCTTTGAAAATCGTGGCTCCAGCGTCCTTGGCCTTTTTCGCGGCCTGTGCGAGCGCGGCGGTTGGGGGAAGCTCGTTGAAATCGTGATAGGAGGCGATCCAGGGAATTTGCAGCTCGGGGAGCTCGGCTAACAATCCGCTCATTTCGTCGATACTGGCGACTTCGACGTCGATCCAAGCGGCGTGGGGCAGGGCGGTTTTCAGAAGCCGGCTGCGTACGGCGGCGTCCAGAGCCCGTGCGCCACCTTCTTCGGTCCGGCGGGCGGTGAACAAGAGCGGGATTCCGGCCAAATGGCTCCATGGCAGGAGCTGGGTGGTCAGGTCTTCGGGCTCTAACAAATCTAGGCGGATCTCAGCGATGTCGCAGGCCTCGAGAACTACGGCGGCGACCGAAGTGCGTAAATCCAGCGAACTGCCGAAGCTGCCGACGATTTGGGGATTTCCGTTCATTCGCAAATTTTTTGCAGTCGCCATGGCGAAGTGATGCGGATTAAATCATGGCGAGTCAATCGCTTGTGGTCAGATTTGGTGTTGCGTGTGATTATGAGGCTCGTAATTTCATCCGACAGAAATCATTTTTTCTGGCCAAGCCTAACTTCTAGGACTTAGTTTCTGGTCAAAACCGCACCCGATGAATACCCTACTTCGCAAATCCGTCTCTATCACCGCATCTGCCGTTATCACTGCACTCTCGATCGGCTCCGCACTTGGGCAGGCCGCCAAGGTTGCGAGCGACAAGCCTGAGTTTGAAGAGATAGCCTCGCCCATGTTCGATGGCACGAAGAACAAAGTCTTCAAGCCGAAGAACTGGCTCGAGATCGAGGCCAAGTTGAGAATCTCTCTCAGCCCCGAGCCTGCTTCCAAGACTTGTGACAGGATCACCGTCAAATGGTATATCGCGGTCAAAAATCCAGATAAGCCCGGCACGATGTTGTTGCTAACGCGGGATGTCGAACACGTGAACATTCCGTTGGATGAAGATATTTTCTGTTCGATTTACCTCTCGCCCAGTTCGATCAAGCGCCTGATAGGATCTAATGTCGGCGGCAAGGGAGCCGTTGAATACGTCGGCTATGAAGTGCTGATCAACGGGGAAAAGGTCGCACAAGAGACCCACAAGGGAACCGCGGGCTGGTGGAATGCGGTCTCGGGGAAAATCTCCCGCACCGATTCCGTGCCGGTTCTCAACAAGATGGAAACTCCGTTCAGTCAAATGTGGTGGGACCGCTATGCGGAAGTGAGTGCCGAGCGCCGCTGAATCTCATCAGGCCTGTTCGTTTTTTATCCAATCGCTTTCTCTTTCATTTCTAGCAAATCATGGCTGAGCATCAGACTACCATCGCCCTCAATATTGGATCGCAGCGCATCAGCATGGCGGTTTTTGAGGTTTCGAAAAATGACGAACTCATCCTCAAAGCTTACGATTCCGAATCGATCCTTGCGGATCCAGCGCTGGATGCCTCAAAGGCCTCGCAGACGCGCGTAGCCATCGCCGACCTCGTCGAGCGACTGAATGTCGGGAACTGCAAGGCGCGCTATGCGATTTCCGGGCAATCGGTTTTCACCCGTTTTGTTAAATTGCCACCGATTCAGGACGACAACATCGAGCAGTTGGTCACCTTCGAGGCCCAGCAGCACGTACCGTTTCCGCTCTCGGAGGTGGTCTGGGATTATGAATTGATTGAAGGAGCGACCGAAAAAGAAGCCGTGATTGTTGCGATCAAGGCGGATTCGCTCGATGAGATCAACGCATCGGTAAATGATGCGGGGCTTGGAACCTTGGAGGTCGATGTCGCTCCGATGGCGCTCTACAATGCCTTTCGCGCCACCTACGGCAATCCGGAGGATCCGATTTTGCTCATCGATATCGGGGCGAAGACCAGCAACCTGATTTACATCGAGGGCCGCCGCTTCTTTACGCGTGGTATAGCGATTGGCGGTGTCTCAATTACGACGGCGATCGCCAAGGAATACGGGGTATCATTCGCGGAGGCTGAATATCAAAAAGTATCCAACGGCATGGTCGCATTGGCGGGTGGCCATACTTCGCAGCTCGACGAATCCGTTGCAGCTCTGGCGATGGTGATCCGGAACGCACTGAACCGCTTGCCCGCGGAAATCGCGCGCACGACCAATTACTATCGCAGTCAGCACGGCGGCAGTGCTCCGCGCCGGGTGGTTTTGGCGGGCGGCGGTGCGAACCTGCCTTACACGCTCGAGTTTTTCCATGAGAAGCTCAACTTGCCGGTGGAATATTTCAATCCGGTCAAAAACATCGCACTGGCGAAGGGAATGGATCCAGAGATCATTCAGCGCCAGGGACATTTAATGGGTGAGATCATCGGGCTCGGGCTGCGTAGCGTGGGCAAATCGCTCATTAACATTGATCTGGTGCCGCAGGTGGTGGAACAGACGCGGGCTGCCGACCGCCGAAAGCCTTTCTTGATCGCTGCCGCCGTCATTTTCTTGGGGGGTCTTGCGGCGTGGGCGGCATTCGTAAACATGGCGGCCACCAATGCCGAAGAGGAGACCGTCACCATGCAAGATCAGCGCTCATCGTTGGCGCCGCTCAAGTCGGACATCGATCAACTTCTTAAGAAAGAGGAAAGTCTTCGCCAGATCGCCGCCGGCTACACCAATGCCGAGGCGGCGCATGTCTACTGGATGGATGTGCTGGCCGAAGTGCGCGGCGCCTTTGCCAGCGATGCAGTTTGGTTGACCGATATTGAACCACTCAGCGGCTACGAGGCCACCGCTGCCGATGCAAAAGCCGCCGGCAGCAAGGCGAGCGCGAAAGAACAAAACGGCAAATCGGTGATCAAAGCCGAATTTGCAACGGCGCCCTACGGCAGCAGTTCACTGGTTGATTCGAAGTCTGAGTCGGCAGCCCCAGGAAGAAAGTCAGCTGGCGCGGAGATCACCGCCAATGCCTTGAGGATCAAAGGGTTTTGGCGCAAGACTGAAAAAGGCCAAAACGTCGTGTCCGAGCTACTGAAAAAACTTCGGGATCAATCGACTCACTTCCGCTTCAGTATCAAAGATGCCAAGGGGGCTGAGGTCGAGTTAAGGGATGAACGGATCCTTGACATCACCGTCGTTGGCGAACCCGGAATTCTCGGTCTTCCCTTTGAAATCACCCTTCCACTGGCCCGCGAGGCCGCAGCCAAGTAAGGCTTAGCAAGCAACCCGATTGCCTTCAGTATTATGAGTTGGATCAAGAAAAGTCGTTTTATAGTGATGCTGAGCGGAGCGACCCTGCTGGGTGCCGCCTTGCTGTTTTATTTCGGTTTCCAAGCTGCCCAGCGCTACGATGAGGCAAAGGCAGAATTCGACACTGCGGCGAGCGAGGCTTCCAGCTATGAAAACCTGGCACTTTACCCGAAGTCGGCGAACCGCGATGGCAAGCGCAAGGCGCTCGACGAATACAGGCAAGCGGTGACAGCACTGGTTGCTGCCTTCGACCCCTTCCGCACCGCGGACCTCAAAAATGTGACGCCGCAGGAATTTACCAACACCCTCCTGGCTGCCAATACGGACGTGCGCAAGGCTTTTGAAGAGTCAGGCACGATCGTTCCAGAGCCGTTTTTTATGGGCTTTGAGAAATACAAGACCTCGTTGGCAAACGGTAAAATCACGGGCTTGCTGGATTACCAACTTTCCTCCATCAAAAAACTGATGCTGGCCCTCTCGCAGGCGAAGCCGACCGAGCTTAAAAACCTTCATCGGCCCAATTTGGTCGAGGAAGAGGGCCAAGCCTACAAGTCGGCGGCCAATGCCGTGGCGCGCTCCTTTCCGCTGGAGATCACCTTCGTCGGGCCCGAGAGGTCCGCTCGCGAGTTCCTCTCCACCATTACCCAGCCGCAAGGTCAGTTCGTCGTGATCCGCTCCTTACGGATCACCAACGACAAGAAAGATCCACCGCGGACCAGTGATGCCAAGTTTGACCGGCCTGCCGCCGCGGACCCGATGATGGCTTTCCCGGCAATGCCGGGGGATCCATTGGTAGGAGCGGCTGTGCCAGCGGCGGATTCCGGCCGGATCCTTGCTCAAATTCTCGGAAACGAGCAGGTTTGCGTCTTCGTCCGCCTGGATGTTCTCCAATTCCTGCCCGCGCAGAAAATCCCATAAACCTGATCCTCTCTCAATTTACTGACCATGTCCTGGTTTTCTACAAATTACGAAAAAGTCGTTCTTGGGGCTGCTATTGGCGCCGCCTTGGGGCTCGCCTACCTAGGGTGGTCCAAGCATGGGAGTGTTGAAACTGACTTCAGCATCGACCTCAGAGGGCGCGGCAATAACCAAACGGCGGTCCGGGATGCGGACCTGATCCCTCAGGCGTTGGCCTCGCTCAAGATGGATCACTCGTGGCTGCAAGCACTGGATATGGACCGTCCAGTGGACCTGTTCACGGGTATCCCGCTATTCATCAAAAGCAGCGCGCCGGATGAACCCATCGACTTACTCAAGGATGCGCCCGTGCATCCGCCCATTCCCAACATCTGGTGGATCCAAAATCGCCTGGACCCAGGCTATGCCGATACCCTCAACCGCGATCCCGACCATGATGGTTTCTCCAACGTGGAGGAATTCAAAGCCAAGACCGACCCTAACAGTGCTAGGTCGCTGCCATCGCTGATCACCAAGCTGATGTTTGTGAAGGAGGACAGCCTCACTTGGGTGCTGCGTCCCGGCTACGGGTTGGATGGTAGCTTCCCCATTGTCTACGAGGATAGCAAAGGTGGCGCCAACAAGGCCGGCGCGGCGGAAATGATCGCCCCCGGCACGCTGTTCTTTAGTAAGGGGGTCATGGCGAATCGCTTCAAACTTCTCGGTTCGGAAGTCCGCAAGGAGCTGAACAAGAAAATCAACATTGAGATGGAGCAGATGATCGTGCGCATCGAAGATCAGCGGCCCAATAAAAAAGGCACCGTTTATGAGCTACCTGCTCCGCTGTCTGACCAACGCAAGAACGACTACCGACAATATGACCGCACGGCGATTTTCTCGCTTGAGGCACTCGGCCTGAATGGCAAGGAATTCAAAGTGGAGGAGAACACGACCTTCGCCCTGCCGCCGAGCAACCCGAACAAAAACTACCTCGTCAAAGCCATCACGCCCGAGTCGGTCACGATTGAGTTTTACAATGCCGCAGGCGATAAAAAGACCCTGCGCATCAATAAAGGTCGCCAGATACTGATGCCTGAGTGACCTGCAAAAAAATCGCTTCCCAATCCCCGAAAAAATCTTCAGAAAGTCCCAGCCAAGTATGCAAAAAAAGCCTTTTTCTCGATTCAGCCGCACCGCACTCGCGGTGGTGTCTATGGCATCTTCCGTGCCCGCTCTTGTTCCGTCTGTAACTGCAGGTGAAGGTGGCTCCGGTCTCAGCTCCCTCGCCCAGCGCGAAATGGTCCGTCGTCAAGACGCCGTAAGCGAAGCGGATACGCTCCTGAACGAAGGTCGCGAGGCCTATGCCAAGGCGGACTTCCAGCAAGCAGTCGATAAATATAGCCAAGCGCTGGCTCGTCTACCCGCCGCACCGATGCTATCAGACCGCCGTGAAAGCATCGTCGCGCATTTGGGCGACGCGAGCATCGCCCTAGCCATGGAGTTTCGCAAGGTCGGCAAATATACGGAAGCACGCACGCTGCTGGAAGGCCAGTTGGCCGTCGATCCAAACAATCTGGATGCCAAGCGCGAAATCGGGTTCCTGGATGATCCCATCCGTACCAATCCTGCGCTGACCTACGAACACACCCAGAATGTGGACAAGGTTCGCCGCGATCTCTACACAGCGGAAGGCAGCTTCAATCTCGGCAAATACGACGATGCCAAGCTGTCGTACGAAAAAGTTCTTCGCGTTGATCCCTACAACACGGCCGCTCGCCGCGGCATGGAGCAGGTCGCCAATGCCAAGTCCGACTATTACCGTGCCGCCTATGATCAGACCCGTGCCGAGCTCTTGAGCCAAGTCGACGCCGCATGGGAGGCCAGTGTGCCAGCCGTGACACCCACTATCAGCACCACCCAGTTTGGCCAAGGTGAAGTCACCTCTGGCGTCGCGTACATCACCGAAAAGCTGAAGAAAATCGTCATTCCTCGCATCGACTTCGAAGACACCACGGTCGAAGAAGCCATCGACTTTATTCGTTTGCGCGCCTCCGAGCTCGACACAGCGGAACTTGATCCCACCAAGAAAGGCGTCAACTTCGTGATCCGCCGGCCACGCGCCAACTTGGCAGCTCCTGCAGAACCCGCCATGGCAGAACCCGGTGCCGCCGATGCCCTGCCGACCGCCGCCGAAGATCCCGGTGCGCTGCGCGTTCGTGAACTGCGCGTTCGCAATGTGCCTCTCGCCGTTGCCCTCAAATACATCTGCGATCAGACCAAGCTCCGCTACAAAGTCGACGACTTTGCCGTCACCTTGGTCCCATCCAGCGAGAGCAACCAAGATGTATTCAACCGTACCTTCCGCGTGCCGCCTGACTTTGCCACTGCGCTAGGCAGTGCGGGTGAGGGGGGCGAGGCTGCCGCTGCAGACCCCTTCGCTGCGGAGAAGCCCAATGCCGGTGCGGCTCTCAAGCTGGGTGGTCGCCCTCCGATTCTTGAACTGCTCAAGAGCGCAGGCATCACCTTCAATCCCGGCAGCTCTGCGACTCTCAGTAATGCCGGCGTCCTGCTCGTGACCAACACCTCGACCGAACTCGACAAGGTCGAGCAGCTCGTTCAAACGGTCAGCAACACCCAGCCGAAGCAAGTGAAGATCACCACCAAGTTTGTGGAGATCAAACAAGAAAACACCGACGAACTCGGTTTCGACTGGATGATCAGCGCCTTTGGTATCGGCAATAGCCTCGCCAACAGCAGTACCACAGGATCCGGCGGAACCACGGGCAACCAGCTTCCAAGCCGCACGGGCGACTTCACGGGTGTGGATACGAACTTGCCGACGGATATTGTGACGGCGGGCAATCGCAGTGGCGACACCGCCATCAATCGCAACAGCATCGATTCGCTCCTGAATAATCCGAACCGCACGGCTCAAGTCATCAACGCCGCTCCAGGCATCTTGGGACTCACGGGTTTATTCCGAGACATCGAGATGAAGATGATCATGCGCGGCCTCGCCCAGAAAAAAGGGGTCGATTTGATGACCGCTCCTTCAGTCGTCGCCAAGTCCGGCCAAAAGGCGCTGATCGAGGTGATCCGCGAGTTCATCTATCCGACCGAGTTTGAACCGCCTCAAGTCACGCAGGGAACCACGGGATCGTCCAGTGGTGGTTCAACTTCAGGAGGTAGCGCCCCGTTGGCCACTCCGGCGTCGCCTTCGGCGTGGGAAACCCGCAATCTGGGCGTCACCCTCGAAATTGAGCCGACCATCGGCGAAAATGATTTCCTTGTTGATCTTCGGTTCGTGCCTCAGATCACCGAGTTTGACGGATTCATCAACTACGGAAGCCCGATCTATGCTTCGGATCCAGTGACAGGCACCCCTTTTGCGATCACCGAAAACCGCATTGACCAACCCGTCTTCTCGACCCGCCGGGTGAGCACTTCGATGACCATCTATGATGGCTACACGGTTGCTTGCGGCGGTCTGATGCGTGAGGACGTCCAAAACGTCGAAGACAAGGTGCCAATTCTGGGAGACATCCCATACGTCGGCCGCTTGTTCCAAAGCAAGAGCGAGAACCACATCAAGAGCAACCTGATCATCTTCGTCACCGCCCAGATCATCGACTCGACGGGTCGCCCGCTGCGCGGGGCCGAGACGGGCCAAGTGATTCCCGTCTCAGCTACCCCATCTGCTGGCGGCGACCTAGGCGAGGGCGTTCTGCCGCCACTCTAACGATCGGACGACTCCATCCGGCGGGCGGCGGGTTTTTGACCCGCCGCCCGCTTTTTTGTCGCCTT
>CALPMD020000029.1 GCA_943324575.2 Akkermansia muciniphila | reverse complement strand
GACACCCCGAATGTCACGTTCACCCACGATCCTGTGGCGGCGACAAGTGGTGCTCATGTCATCAACACGGACGTGTGGCTATCCATGGGGCAGGAGGGGCAGCAAGAAAAAGAACTCGAATTCGCAGGCTTCCAAGTGGACTCAGACTTACTCACGCATGCAGCTGCAGACCATATTGTGCTGCACTGCCTGCCCGCATACCGCGGCAAGGAAATCAGCGAGGAAGTACTCGAACTGCACGCAGAAACGATCTTCCAACAAGCGGAAAACCGTCTCCACGCACAGAAAGCCGTGCTCGTGGCCCTCGCGCATTAATCGTCGCTGGCCAGACGGTCATCTTTCGCCCATGTTGCCGAGGTGATCGCTCGGCAAAAGACGAAGTACCCGGTTTCCCAATCGCTGCGGCAGTATCTCTACCATTTTGATCGCCAGCGGGAAATTCCCAAGGTCTACGATGAGTTGCTCCGCTTCAGCGGTGCCGTTCCGTATGAAGATCCGTCGGGCCGCGAGACGTTGTGGTTGACGGTGATGTATCCGCAGGAGGTGTTTGCCGAACTGCGGCCCCGTCTGACCAGCATCTACACCGAATTGAAGCTCGGACGGGACGCGGAACAGCACGAGCACTTGCTCGTCGACCGCATCGACTTCGGGGACTTCGGCAACTCAAAGCCTTTCCGCATTCGCATCACCAACCTGTTCAACGACAATTCGGATTACTTCTACGTCAAACAGGCGGATGCCTCGCGTATTTACGGGTTGGAGCTGGAGCACATCCTTTCGCCAAACCGAATGAACTACCTCGTCAACGGCAATACGCTGATCGAGGAGCATATCGCCGGAGTGCCGGGCGATGTATTCATCCGCGACTATCTCTCCCAGCCAGGGCTGAACAAGGTGCGGATCGCGAAGGAATTTACAAAATTCACCGAGCGCGGCTTCATCCGTCTTTTGGGTGATATGCGGAGCGTGAACTACGTGGTCGATATCACGCCCGATTTCGAGGAGGTGCAGTATCGCGTGCGGGCGATCGACTTCGACCAACAATCCTACGAAGGGAACGGCAACATCTATCTGGCGTTTCGTTTCAACTCGAACCGCAAGGTCACTCGCCTCGCCTTCGACGTGCTCAACCGCAAAAGCATCGATCAATACGTGGCCGAGGAGCACGCACAGATGTCGCGTCGAGCCAAGGTGGAAAACAGCCGTTTACGAGCGCTCCTTGGGGTGATGCGGCGCGAAGACATCGCCCCGCGCGAGCACGTCATCACGCTGGCCCGCGAACTGGATCGGATGCATGGCACCAGTGGATTCGGCGATTGCCAGTCGATGGGTGAACTTACTGCCATGCACATTTCCCTGATGTTGGATGTCAAACCAACGACCATTCCAGAATAAACCACGTATGGCTTGGCCCTGCCCGGGAATGCTTCAGTCCTCCTCGTCCTTCGCTCCCTTGACGCGGACTTTGCCGCGCAGTTTGGCTTCGATGAAGGCATCGATGTCGCCATCCATGACGTCCTGAATGTTGCCCGACTCTTCGCCAGTGCGAAGATCGAGAACTTTCTGATAGGGTTGGAAAACATAGGAGCGGATCTGATTCCCCCACGACACGTCGCCTTTTTCACCGTAGGCGCGGTCGGCTTCGGCTTTTTGTTTATCCTCTTCGATCGTGTAGAGTTTCGCCTTAAGGATATCAAAGGCCAACTCGCGGTTGGCGCCTTGGGTCCGCGCGGCGGTCGAGCGGATCAAAATGCCCGTGGGAAGGTGGCGCAAGATGACGGCGGTTTCCACCTTGTTGACGTTTTGACCGCCCTTGCCACCCGAACGGGTGGTGGTGATCTCGATGTCCTTTTCGTTGATCTCGATTTTGATCTCTTTGGAAACTTCCGGGGTCGCATCGATCGATGCGAACGACGTGTGGCGTTTCGCGGCCGAGTCGAATGGTGAAATCCGCACCAGTCGGTGCACGCCGCGTTCATTTTTCAAAAAGCCGTAGGCATAATCGCCAGTGATCTTCAGCGTCGCGGTGCGCAAGCCAGCCTCATCGCCATCTTGCCAATCCAGTGTTTCCACCGTGTAGCCCTTGCGCTCCGCCCAGCGGCTGTACATGCGACAGAGCATTTGCGCCCAGTCGCACGCTTCCGTGCCGCCCGCGCCAGCGGAAATGACGAGGAAACATGGTGAAATGTCGCTCGGCTGATCGAGCAGGGTGAGCAGTTCGTAGGAACGGATATCATCCTCCAGCCCCTTCGCATTAGTCAGCGCCTCGCGCGCCAAGTCGGCGTCATCGAACTCCTTAGCCAACGAAACGCCTTCATCGATGTCTGCCACCCGAGATTCCAGTTTCAGAAACGATTCGAGCTTTTTCTTCAGTCCCGCCGCTTTCGAGCTGATCGACTTCGCCTTATCCGAGTCGTTCCAGAACTCGGGCGCGCCCATCGCTTCCTCCAGCGTGTTGATTTGGTTTTCGAGGGTCGGGACGTCAAAGATACCTCCTGAGTTTCGACAAGCGGCTTTTTAAGCCAGCCGTATCGAGCGCCAGGAGGTCAGCGGTAGGGAGTAAAGACATGCGGAAGGGCAGAAAACGCCATCGCCACCCGCGAAGCAAGGCGGAACCTTTTGATCGGCGGATTATCCCAAATGTTACCACCCTGTTCCAACGGCAATTATCAACCTTGACGGACCTAGAAAAAGGGGGGCTGCAGCACCAAGGATCAACCCATGCCAAAGCGTTTTCGTTTTCGATAGAGCGTCGCCTTGTCGATACCGAGGACGGCAGCAGCATCGTGCAGAGAAGGAGCCCAATCCATGACTTTAGTGAGGTGCGCTTGTTCGATTTCGTCGAGGCTATGTTCACCGCCAATGCCTAGATTTTCGCGATCGCGGCCATGGCTGTCGGCGCACACCGTTACGGGATTAGGAAGATCTTCCGCTTCAACTTGAGGTCCACGTGTCAGGATGGTCGCGCGCTCAATCGCATTGCGCAGCTCACGCAAGTTTCCCGGCCAACTGTGATGACGAAGCGCCATGCGAGCGCTATCACTAAATCCATCGATTTTTCGGTTAATCTGGCTGGCAAAAAATCGAAGGTAATCTGTGGCGAAGAGCTCCAGATCGACAGGCCGCTTACGCAGTGGTGGGACAGTCACGCTGATGACGTTGAGTCGGTAATACAGGTCTTCGCGAAAATCGCCTTTGGTAATGCTGGATTTGAGATCGCGATTGGTGGCGGCGATGACTCGAACGTTAGCTTCGCGGACTTTGTTTTCACCCAGTCGCTCGTATTCGCGTTCTTGGAGGAGGCGAAGCAGCTTAGGCTGGATTTGGAGCGGAAGCTCACCAACCTCATCGAGAAATAAGGTGCCCCCCTCTGCCGCAGATATCTGTCCCCAAGTGTCTCGGACGGCGCCGGTGAAGGAGCCTTTCATGTGGCCGAACAGCACGCTTTCCAGTAACTCTTTGGAGAGACTGGGGCAACTGACCGTCACGAAGGGCTTGTTGCACAAGTGGCTGCGGTCGTGAATTTCCCGGGCGATCACACTTTTCCCTGTGCCGCTTTCTCCCAGAATGAGAATGGACGCTGTAGTAGCAGCGGCGCGAAATAAGACGTCGAATTCCTTGCGAGTTTTTTCATTCTCAGAAGAAAATCGCAAAGGAGGAGTCCTGTTGCGAACGCCGATCGGGCCCACTGGCGCGACCGGCTCCGCTGGGCCAGTCTCATTTCTGGACTGTAGGAACTTTTGAGCCTTGGTGACGACAGCTTGGATCTGCTCGCAGTTGATAGGGCTTTCGAGGTGATCGAATGCACCAAACGCGAGCGCTTTGGTTGCGGATGTATGGACCGAAAAAACGATCACCAGTTGTTTCGGTCTAAGCGCGATGATTTTTTTCAAAGTTTCAATCCCATCTCCATCAACGGACTGCAGGCCTAAAAAAATGAGGTCGAAGCTTTCCTCCCTCAACCGACGCAACGCCAAGCCCCCCTCCTCCACCGACTCGACGTAATGCGCGGCACTGTCCAGAGCCTTCGAGACGGCGTGAGAGGTCGACTTGTTTTTGTCAACGATGAGAATGTCCATGCGTGTGTTCCAATGGGGGGCTCTGCTTACCGATGAGGGGGCAGAAAGGATGTCGTGGCCTTTAGTGTCTCGACTACAAGCAGACCGTATAGGCTTATACCTAAAGTCAGCTCGCCGCACAAGATGCAACGCATCTCGGTCGATGGGGGCACTGCTACCAAAATTGAAAACATCTCAATTTGAGTCACTTGCAAATCGAAATAGTCCTGATGCGCGCACAGACTAGAAGTCTTCCTCCATGAAACAAAATACTCCAGAGGCTAGGAATATTTTCTAAGCCGGGAAGTGCTTCATGACTTTTTCAGTCGCCGACTTGGCAGTCAGGCCATGCAGCTCGCGGAGAGTCTCGGGCTTCCCATGTTCAATGAATTGATCGGGCCAACCGATGCGCTCGACAGAGGTATGAAGCCCAGCGCTGTGGAGATGATCGATCACAGCAGCTCCAAAGCCGTTCAACAGGACGTGATCTTCGAAGGTGCAGAGCACTTTGCACTTTTTAGCGTATTCCTCTAAAACAGCAGTATCGAGCGGCTTGATGAAGCGCGGATTGATCAGCGCGACCGACAAGCCTTGGGCTTCAAGTAGCACCTTGGTGCGTACGGCCATTTCAAACATCGTACCGAGTCCGACTAGGGCCACGTCCACGCCATCGGCGACGACTTCGGCTTTACCAATTTCGAGGATTTCCGGGGCGGATTTGACCGGCGCGCCCGTGATCACACCGCGCGGGAAGCGAATGGCCGAGGGACCGGCATCGTATTGGGCCATCGTATAAAGCATATCGACGAATTCGTCCTCATCCTTCGGCTGCATATGGATCAGGCCGGGAATATGGCGAAGAAACCCGATGTCAAACAGGCCGTGGTGCGTCGGGCCATCATCGCCAGAGAGCCCCCCACGATCCATGCACAAGCGCACCGGCAAGCCTTGCAGTGCCATGTCATGAATGATCATGTCGTAGGCACGCTGCATGAAGGTCGAATAAATGGCCAGAAACGGGCGAAATCCTTCGGTAGCGAGACCACAGGCAAACAGTGCGGCGTGTTCCTCGGCGATGCCGACGTCGAAGTAGCGGTCTGGAAGTTCTTGTTTGAAGATTTCCAGCTTTGTTCCGCCGGGCATCGCGGCGGTGATAGCGACGATCTTCGGATCTTTTTTTGCAAAATCCGTGATCGCGCGACCAAAGAGATCCGAACAAGTCGGGCTGGCGGTTGAATCCGTCGATCCATCCTCGATTTTGTAAGTACCGAGACCATGGAATTTCCCCGGATTGTCGAGTGCGGGTTGATAGCCGCGGCCTTTTTCGGTAATGATGTGCAGCACTACAGGCTCGTGCAGCGTCTTCAGGTGCTCGAAGGTGCGAACCAGTAGCGGTAGGTCGTGGCCATCAATCGGGCCGAAGTAGCGAAGACCGAACTTTTCAAAAAGGACGTTTTGAAACAACAGGTTTTTCGCCCCCTCCTCGACCTTGTGGGCAAGGACGCGCACGGCCTTACCCGCGACCTTTTCGACAAAATCGGCGGCCTGCCTACGAACAGCGGAGTAGGTCGGGTGCGTCTGCAGGGCGTTGAAGTAGCGGGCGATGGCCCCGACGTTTTTGTCGATCGACCATTCGTTGTCGTTGAGTACGACGATGAACTTTTTCGTCGTTTCAGCGATGTTGTTGAGTGCTTCAAGCGTCGGACCGCAGGTGAAAGCGGCGTCGCCTGCGACAGCTACGACGTGGTGATCACCGCCGGATAGATCGCGTGCTGCCGCCATCCCGAGTGCCGCGGAAAGTGCCGTGCCGGCGTGGCCCGCACCGTATGAATCGTGTTCCGACTCGGTGCGTAGCAGATAGCCATTGAGTCCCTTATAGGTGCGGATCGTGTGAATTTGATCGGCGCGGCCCGTGAGCATTTTGTGGACGTAGCCTTGGTGCGAAACATCGAACACGAATTTATCATCGGGCGTGGAGAAAACGCGGTGAAGCGCCAGGCTCAACTCGACAACACCGAGATTTGGGCCGAGGTGACCACCCGTTTTTGAGAGCGAATCAATCAGTGTTTGCCGAATCTCCTCCGCGAGTTTCGGCAAATCTTCGTCAGTAAGATTTTTAACATCACTGGGGGAATGAATGGTCGAAAGGAGCGGACCGAGAGCTGCTGGATCAGAATAGGCGGATGTCATTATCTTCGTCAATATCTTCGGGTAAAGCAGTCGAGGTGCGGGTTTCTGAATCCTCAACCAGTTTTTTCGTAGCATCCAGCGAAATTTCGTTCTGGTTGCGAAGCGTGATGAGTTTGATTCGGCTGCGAGCCGACTGAAGAATGGATTCACAGCGATTCAAAAGCTCCGAGCCCTTTTCGAAGCGTGCGACCAACTCCTCGAGCGCGAGATTTTCGTGCTCCATTGAGTCAACAATCGATTCAAGGCCGGCGAGCGCTTCCTCAAAAGTCGGCTCGGAGGCGATCTTCCGTTCATCCATCGATTTTCGCTGTGCCATGATCAGTTGCGAGGAATACGAATAACGCGGTCGCTGTAGTAGACCATGTCCATGCCGACCAGCGGCTGCCGATAGGGATAACGCTTGGCAATCCCTTGAATTTTAGGATCTCGATCGTACAACGAAACGCCCGAGGGATAATTCATGAAAAATGCTCTGCCGTCGAGGACCATCATCGTGAAATCCTTGTATTGGTTGGCAATTTCGATGAGCGAACCAGATCCGTGCGACGTCGGGGAAATCAAAACCCCTGCGCAAGGCGTTTGAAGATCGGATGCGATCGCTTCGAGCTTTTCAAATCCCTCGTGCGTCGGGGGCAACCACACGCTTACACGGTCCGCATACCATGCAACGGCCCATGGTTGGTCGGAAAAGATAATTTGCTTGTCGGTGGTCCAGCCTTTGATGCCAGTTTTTTGACTGTTCAAGGCTGGTGCGTAGTAAGGGGGCCAATGCGGAACACCGCCCCGATCACGGAGCTGCAACCCCACTCGGACCTTAAGCGGCAATGCGAGAACCAGCGGCAAGGCACAAATTCCGACAATGACGAAATGGTGAAAATCCTGCAGCAACCGCGTACTGGCTACAAATTCAAGCCGACTCCATAGAACAGATATGAAGGCGAGCCCGTAGGCCGTCATCATCGGAGCAAACAACAGGTGAAGCTGGTTTGGGTCGAGCGGATCCTTCGAAAGTCCAAAAATCGCCAATCCGAATGCCGCGCTAACCCACATCAGAAGGATCGCCCAGCGGAACTTGGCAATCGCGGGCCGCTTGAACGGATGAAGCAATGAAATGAAAAATAACGGAGCGATGACTATTCCACCAAGCAAGGGAATGATGTCGGTCGTTTGGAGCAGTGTGGTACGCAGGATTTTGGCAATCAATCCGTCAAGCACCAGCGGCTCCGCCTCGAGGTCGGTCGTCCGCATGACGGTAGTCTCCGAACCGTTACCCAAGCCGTTGTAAATCGTCAGGAATGCGGTGCCAAAAGGTGAGTCCGTGATGCTATAATTGCGCAACAGCGGCCCGATCGCCGCAAGAAAAAGCAGCGCTAGGATCGTAAGGCCCACAATCCCGCGAGGGCGGAAAGCGATGGCCGCGTAAATAATATAGCCCAAAACGATCCAAACCGTCATCCAATGGGTCAGAGCCAAAAGGGTAAAAAACACCCCGGCGATGACAGCTGGAGTCATGGCGATGCGACCTTCCGTGGACGCCTCGACGGCCCGATAAACGAAGTACATGCCGCAAGAAAAAAGCAGCAGCATCAACATCTGCGGCAACCCACTGAGCGCATAACCCCAGAAAGTTTCGCAAAACAACATCAGAATGGCAACGACTGCCGCGATTTTTGCGTCGAATATCCGCGAGATCAGCAGGTAATTCACACCGATCGCCATCAGGAAAAACAGGGTGGATACCGTCGCAATGATCCGATCGAGCGGGAAAACCATTTCGCTGGCACCCATCTGCCAAGCATCCGCACGGTCTGCGCCAACAAGTTTGAGGACGGCGGCGTTGAGCAGCGGGTTAAGCGGTGAATGATAGGTATCTTGGAATCCGGTGAATGAAACCGAGCGCTCCTGCGCCCGCTGCACCTGATCGTAGGCGACCGGACGGATCATCTTGGTGGTGAATCCGTTGCCACGGGCAATTTCTCGGGAAATCTGAGCTTGCTCCATCGCTTGCGGCGAATTGAGTCCGCGAAACAAAACAAAGAGATTTCCAAGGGTAAGGATAATCAGCACCAGAAAAAACAGGCCGCGACGGATGATGACGCCAGTTTCGAGCTGCGTGAGGATGGAGTTCATAAAAAATCAGAGTAGCGACAGGCGATCGATTCAGAAGCCGAGATCCTTGAGTTTGCGTTGAAGGGTTCTGCGGCTGACGCCAAGAAGATCTGCAGCATGGGTGCGATTTCCCTCTGCGAGGGATAGAGCTGCGCGAATCGCCTTGGTTTCAAGTGCATGCAAGTTGAATTCCGACTTCGCATCAAGGGCGTTTTTAGGCGGGGGCGTGGAATTGCCCAAGGCAAGCGACTGAAAATGCAGGAATTGCGGCAAATGGTGGCTGTCGATGGCGGAATCGTTACACATCACCACGCCGTGTTCGATGGCGGTGCGAAGCTCGCGGACGTTCCCCGGCCATGAGTAGGCCAGCAGTAAGCCCATCGCGGCATCTGTCAGCGGCTTCACTGGCCGATCGTTTTCCTTCGCAAATTCCTGAAGAAAGCTGTTGGCCAACAGCACAATATCTTCACACCGCTCGCGCAAGGGCGGCATTTCGATTTTCACGACGTTGAGGCGGAAATAGAGATCTTCACGGAAAGTGCCGTTGGCCACCAGCTCCTTCAAATTCTTGTTGGTTGCGGCGATCACGCGCACGTCCACTTTGATCGGCGAGTTCGAACCAACGCGCTCCAGACTGCGCTCCGATAGCACCCGCAACAACTTGACCTGTGTCGCTGCGTCGATTTCGCCGATCTCGTCGAGAAACAAGGTGCCGCCGTCCGCTTGTTCAAAACGGCCGATCCGGCGTTGGGAAGCGCCCGTGAATGCGCCTTTCTCGTGACCGAACAGCTCGCTTTCCAGCAATTGCGGCGAAAGTGCGGCGCAAT
>CALPMD020000028.1 GCA_943324575.2 Akkermansia muciniphila | reverse complement strand
TCGGCGTGCCAGTGAGGACCAAGCGGTTTTGGGAGTCGAGTTCGCGGGCGCACTTGGCGGCCTTGGAGTCGGGGTTCTTGATTTGCTGGCCTTCGTCGAGAATGGTGGTGAGCCACTTGATGCCGTTGAGCTCTTCGCCGCAGACGCGGAGTTGGGCGTAGTTAAGCACCAGGATGTCGATGTGGTTCTGGATGAAGTCGACGTTGATGTCGTCGCGGTTCTTAAGGCTTTTGACCTTAAGGTTCGGGGCGAATTTGCCGGCTTCGCTGTACCAGACGTCGAGCACGGATTTCGGGCAGACGACGAGTGCTGGCTTTTTGATGCCGCCCGTTTTGGCGTGTTCATCGAACAGCCAGAGTAGGTAGGTGAGGGACTGGATGGTTTTTCCAAGACCCATGTCGTCGGCCAGAATACCGCCGAAATTATTGACAGCGAGATAGGCGAGGAAGTGGAAGCCATCGACCTGATAAGGTCGTAGGGTGGCATTGAGTGCCGCTGGGACATCGGGGGTGACCTCGATTTGAATGTCGCCCGCGCGGTTCTTGATGCGCTCCCAGGCTTTTGGGTCAAAGACCTCAGCGGCTTTAGGATCGGCCAGTTGGAGGGCGTGCATGCGGTGCGTTTCGCCCGAGAGATCGAAGGGGTCGAGACCGAGGCGGGTGACGGCTTCGCGTTGGTCGGCGTCGAGTTTGATTTCGAGGCGCATCCAGGTGCCGTCGTCCATGCGGACGTAGCCACCGCGGGCGGCGACCAGTTGGCGGATCTGCGTTTTCGAGAGGTTGGCTCCTTGCACGTCGATGACGATGCGCAGGTCGAACCAGTCGATGTCTTGGCCGACCACTTCAAAGCGAACGGCGGCTGTGACAGGGTCAGCGAGGATCGATTTGAGGCGCAGGTCGATGTCGAGTTCGATGTTCTCGGGCATCGCCTTGATCCATTCTGAAAATTTCTCGGGGAACTGCTTGGTGATGCGGGATTTGAAGGAAAGCAGTTTCTCGTCGTAGCTAAGCCCCATTTCATCGAGGATGGCAGGAACGGGATAGAGGTCTTCGCGAGCGAAGCGCAGGAGTTGTTTGCCTTTGACAGGCTGTTGCTCGACGAGTTCCCAGCCCTCCTTGGTGAGGCGCTCGGTGCGGCGGCCTTTGGTCTCGATGGCGTTGACATCGATGACCAAGTGTTCGGTCTCGGCCGCAGTGAGGCCGGCGATGAGCTTCATCTCGAACTTCGGCTTCAGTTCCAGATCGACGACACGCTTTTTGAGCGATTCTGGCAGCGAGGCGCCAATCTTGCGGAGGAATTCCACGCCCTCAAGCGAGTCGATGACGCGCGAAGGAATGTTGTAGCGGGGCATGACATCCGTTTCTTCCAGCCAACGTGGCGGACCGGGGAAGACGGTTTCGTCAGACTGATAGAATTCCTTGCGGCCGGGTAGTAAGCGGACCGAGTGGGAGACATGCTCACCTGAGGCAGTGACGAGCTGGAGAGCGAAGGTGCTGGAGTCGTAGGGATTGTCTTCGCAGACCCAAGAGAGGCGATCTTCGACGACTTTAAACTCCCGTTCATCAAGGTTGACGATGTAACCCTTCAGCGCTGGCTGGCGGAAGACGCGGTTCATGAACCGGCAGGATTCTTCTTGATCGAAGTCGAGGGTGGTGTCGCCGTACTTGCGGAAGAAGGCGAGGTAGTGTTCCCACAGCGTCTGGCTGGAGGCATCCATCAACAAGGCGGCCTCGTGGTGGAGATTGACGTAGTTTTCGATTTCGTTCTTTTCGCGTAGTTGGACCCAGACGCCGGCCTTTTCTTCCCTCACTTCGATGCGGGCTTCATTGATGGTCGCGACGAGACGGAAGGCGACGTTGAGTGGTGCGTCTTGGGGTGGGCGTTCGTTGACTTGTTCGATGCGCTCGTACCAGGAAGCTACTTCACGCTCTTGCTCCCAGTCCGCCATTTTTTTCTGCACGTGACCGAGATCGGTGATCACGTTCATGAACTCGGGGTAGGGGAGCTTCTTTTTAAAGAAGGCGTAGGCGATGTAGTTCCAGAATTCGAGGATGTCGCCGGGCGGCATCGGCCAGAGTTCCAGCGGCTCGTAGGTGGTGATCTCCCAACGCGGGGTAATGCGGACCATGTCGTGGTCATGGAGTTCGCCCTCGATCACATAGCGGCGATAGCGCTTTTCGATCTTGGTGACAAAATCAGCTTCCTTGTCGTCCAATTCGCGACCGAGCTTTTCTTCGATGATGTCGAGGACGGGCGTGTCATCGAATTCGTTGGGCGATTCCGGAAGGTCCTCGCCGCGGTGCATACGCTCCATCATCGTCGCATACTGACAGGCGCTGGAAATTAGCTCGTCTTCAGCCGTGCAGGAGCCAAACCAGCGATTCCCTTGGAGGCGAAGACTGGTGCGGAAGGTTCCCGATTCATCCTCGACGCGGCCTTGGATGAACAAGTGATTGCCGAAGATTTGAGTCACGGCCCCGTCTTTCTGTAGCATTTCTCCCCGTTTTCTGGCGTCCTCGGGGAAACTGTTGAGAAAATTGAGGGTCGCTCGGTCTGGATTCATCGCGTCTGAGGTTGGAAAATTGCTGAAAATCGTCGAGCCAAGCATCGCGCTAAGCCTCGCAACTTCGGGGTGGTAGCTTAACCTGTGAAATCGAGGGTAGGCAATAAAAACCTTCCACCTGTCGATTTTTACCTCTTCTGGCCCTTCATGAACCGCTAGAAGTCAAGAGTCGGCAAATAACAAGATAATCTGCCGTTCGGTCTATGGCGGCTAGGTCTTTTTTAAGAAAATCGCCCGAAATGTGATTCCCAGTCCACCGACAACAAATAGAGCAGGAAACCAAATCGAGTAGCCTGGCGCCAGTGAGTCGGGCTTGAGTGTCGCAAAATTCACATCCGCCGGATTGACCCAGCAGGTCGTTCTTTGTCCGATTGGATAGGAGGCGACCCGTTCTTCGACCAATGCCCGCTTGGACGACCAAGGGCTGCCGCGCAAGGACAAGCGGTCGCTGGTGTGCGCAACGCCCTGCCACTCGTAACCGTAGCTTAGATCTTGGCGGTACTCGGTGGCCGAGTTTTCATCGTGTCGCCGTTCCTCAACTTCCGATGTCAGTATGACACAGGCGACCTCTGGCCATTGGCGCATGGCTTTGGCTCGCAAAAAGCTCCGCGCCATTAAGGTCACAAATACACCGCCCAGCAAAGCGATTGTGAGGCCGAGGAGGATCAGGTAGCAGCGTCCCGCAGAGTTGCTCGGCTTGGCGGTATGGCGTGTGGCGGGTGGCGCTGTATCGTCGATCACTGTGCCATCATCGGTTGTACAGCCTGCGGTGAAAGTTTTTTGTGCGGTGATGTGCTGGTAAATTTTAGCAAGCAGAAGGTTTACTAAGTGATCTTAATCGTTCTAATCTGCACGCGCATGCGGGTTGGACGAACGTTACAAGCAGCTTCGGGATGGCTAGAGCTGGGGCTCGCCGACGAGGCTTTATTCGAGCTTCAGTCGCTGCCGACCGATGCTCAAACGCAGCGCGAGTCTCTGGAGCTCATGCTGGTGGCGCAAATGGAGTGCCAACTATGGAACATGGCCTCGGAAACCGCCCGATTGCTTTGCCTGAAGGCGGAGAACGAGCCTGAGTTTTTCCTGCGCGCGGCCTATTGTCTGCACGAGACGGGCGACACACTGGCGGCCTGCAATCATCTTCTACGCGGCCCGAAGCGCTTGTTTGAAATGCCAATTTTTCATTACAATCTCGCCTGCTATTTGTGGACCTTGGGCGAGGGGCCACGCGCCCGAAGCCATCTCAAACAAGCGATCTCGATGGATGGGGCTTTCCTAGAATCTGCCCGCCAAGACCGCGACCTGATAGGCATCGGTCCCATTTGAGGAAATCGCGACTCGCTAATTTCTCTGCCGCCGGCTAAACCTCTCTGCATTCTCTCATGAAAATTCTTATCACCGGCGGATCCGGATTCATCGGCTCCCATATTGTCGAACTCTATCAAGACAAGGCCGAGGAAATCCGCGTCCTGGATAATCTTCGTACTGGCTACCGCAACAATCTCGATGGCCTCCGCCACACCTTCATCGAGGGTTCGATTACTGATCGCGAGTTGGTAAAGAAAGCCGTCCAAGGCGTGGACTACATCTTTCACCTCGCCGCTCTGGTGAGTGTCCCCGAGTCGATGGCCAAACCCGGAGAGTGCGTGGACATCAACGTCCATGGCTTGCTCAACGTGCTGGAAGAAGCTGCTGCCGCTGGGGTCAAAAAGCTTGTTTTTGCCTCGTCTGCCGCCATCTACGGTGATAATCCGACCGTACCGAAGGTCGAAACCATGATCCCCGAGCCGAAGAGCCCATACGCCATTACCAAGCTCGACGGTGAATACTACCTCAGTATGTTTCAGAACGAGGGCAGGCTACAGACCGCTGCGATTCGTTTCTTCAATGTCTTCGGTCCGCGCCAAGACCCGAAAGGAGCCTACGCCGCCGCTGTGCCCATTTTTATCGAAAAAGCCGTAAATAGCGAGGATATCACGGTTTTCGGCGATGGCGGCCAGACACGCGATTTCATCTACGTCAAAGACATCGCCGGTGCACTGGCCTTTGCGGTCGAGACACCCGGCGTCACCGGAGTTTTTAATGCGGGCTATGGCGGGCAAATTACGATTGAGGACCTAGCTAATGGACTGGTCTCCGCTGCGGATTCTGCATCAAAGATCCTCTATGCCCCCGAACGCGCTGGTGACGTCAGGCATTCTCGCGCCAGCGCCGACAAACTCCGCGCGGCCGGTTGGGTCCCTCGCCACACTCTTGAGGAGGGACTCGGCGTGACCTTGAAATTTTTCAAAGACAAGAATCCAATCTAGAAAAGGACAAGCTTGCAGCCCGTGCCTGGATTGGTTCAAGATCATGACGTGCCACAAACGACTGACATTCACCGCCGTTGGAGCGGCTACGTGTGCCCCCAATGTCGGTCTATTTTTCGTGTCGCGATGGATCACGATCCGGCCCCAATCCGCTGTCCCGGCTGTCAGCATGTTTTAAAAATCCCGACATCCGCTGACACACTGCCAGCCTTGCTGCTCCCAAAAGATGCGGGCATCAAGGATCCCCAAAAGAAAAAGCGGCGACGCAGCGGCAAGTCACGTGCTGATAAGGCTGTCACATGGGAACAGCAGAAGTCGACGTCCCGTCACGATGGTCGCGAGAATAAGCAGATACGGGTAATGCTCATCGGCGGCGCGGCCTTGTTTGCGCTGATCTTGTCGGGCGTTTTCGTTTCGATGTATTTTGGGGGTAAGGCTACCGAGCAATCGCCCCATGTGGTTATGGCCACCAAGAAGCCGATAGCTGCCATTGTACCTCCCGAGGAGCGCAGCGAGGCCTCCTACCTTGCCGAGGCTGAGCCGCTGACACGCAAATTCATGCAGGCGACCACCGTGGCTGAAATGCTGCCGCTGGTAAGAAACCCCGCCGTGGCAGAAGGCCGCATGCGGGCCTTTTATCCTGATGGTCACATCCAAGCTCCTGGAATTTCGAAGTTCGACTCAGATGACGGCTTTTCAGTCAAAGGCAAGCATCGCGCACTCTCCATAGTCACTGGGGATCAGGAAAAAAAATTCATCGCCTTTGTGGAGACCGCACAGGGGATGAAGGTTGACTGGGAGAGTTGGGTGGGTTGGTCCGACATGCCCTGGGAAACCTTCATTACAACTCGTCCTACCGTGGGACATCTCTTCCGCGTGATCCTAAAACCGGTCGATTATTATAACTTCGAATTTGCCGATGATTTGAATTGGAAGTCTTACTCGCTGGTGTCACCCGATCGCGAACACGTTCTTTTCGGCTATCTCCCAAAGTTCTCTGCCTTGAATCAACAATTGGATCTCTCAGCCGATTCAAATAGGATCAATGTCATTCTTTCGCTGAAATTCCCAGCCACTGGCAACTCGAAGAATCAGGTGGAAATCGAGCGAGTCATCGCTAAGGGATGGGTAGAAGACGATGGACTATGACCCCAACGACTTACGATAAGGCTCTCGAGCTTAATCTGGACCCACTCGTTTACGGCACCTTTGCTGAGATCGGTGCTGGCCAAGAGACAGCTAACTGTTTCTTCCGCGCATCAGGCAGCGCCGGACTGGTGGCCAAGACCATTTCCGCATACGATATGACCATGAGCGATGCGATCTATGGTCGCACCGAGCGCTATGTTTCCGCTGCCCGGCTCGAGTCTATGCTCGATCACGAATACGAAATCCTGCTGGAGCGCCTCGCTCCCAAACGCGGCAGAGAGAGTACCTTCTTCTCGTTTTGCAACACCGTGCGTGCACGCGGCTGGAAAGACCAAGGCGAGTGCCATGGTTGGCTCGGCCTGCGCTTTCAAATGAAGCCCGGAGATCCTCCCTCGGACATCATTCTGCATGTCCGCTTGCTCGATATCCGTTCGACCGACCAAATGGATGCGCTCGGGATTGCCGGCGTCAATCTCATCCACTCCGCATTCCGCCACCGTGGTCATTTGAAGAAATTCGTCGAGTCGTTGCTCGACAACCTCTCCCCCGGAAGAGTCGAAGTGGATCTCCTTAAATTCACCGGCCACGGATACGGATTCTTTGATAACCGGCTCTGCGCTCTGCAACTCGTCGAAAGTGGCTTGACCGATGCGACGATGTTTCTGCCCGACGGCGAAGTTGTCCAACCGGCAGAGGCACTCCACGGTAAGCCAGTGCTGCTCTTGCGCGGCAGCTTTGCTCCGGTGATGAAGGTGCATCTCGAAATGTTAGAACAAGCGCGTCAGGGCTTCGGCCTATCGCTGGATGAAACAGATCGCTTCTCCGCCATCGAACTCTGCGAGATGTCCATGCAAAATCTCCTCCACGGCCGCAACGTCGACCCTGCGGACTTTCTCGACCGGGCCGATGCGCTCCAAGCACTGGGCAAGACCGTCCTGCTATCCCGCTGCGCCGAGTTTCATCGCATCACTGCATTCCTCCACCGATACACAAAAAAACCTATCGGAATCGTCCTGAGCATCGGCTTACTTAACGAGTTGTTTAAATCGAAATGGTCGGAAAATCTCGCCGGTGGCTTATTGGAATCCTTCGGCCGACTGTTTAAACAAGGCGTCACGCTCTATGTCTTCCCTTGGAAAAATCGCCGCTCGGGTGAACGGGTGACTGCGGAAAATTTCCGCGCACCGGATGACTGCACCCACCTCTATCAGCATTTCATAGTCAACCGTAGGATTCTAGGCGTTCCCTGCACCGACGAGGAATTGCTCACATCCACCGCCCGCGATGTCTGTAAAATGATTCATGCCGGCGAATCGCGCTGGCAGCAACTCGTTCCCGAAGCAGCATGGACACTGGCCTGCCGCGTCGCCCAGCGCATGCTGTCCTAAGCACTAATCGGCTTGCTTTTTGCACTTCTGCCTTAAGTGCTCTTGACCGAGGCAGAATGGGGTTTTACCAATGCTGCATGTCACCACTCTACGAAGGCAAAGCCAAGCGCCTCTGGGCTACCGAAAATCCGGAAACTCTGCGCATGGAGTTTAAGAACGATGCCACCGCCTTCAACGGTGAAAAAAAGGCTAGTTTCGACCAAAAGGGCCGCCTTAACAACGAGATCAGCACCCTCATTTACGGTTTTCTCGAAAAGGCCGGAGTTCCCACCCACTTCGTCCGCCGTATCGATGACACCAACGTCGAGGTCAAAAAAGTCACCATTCTCATGGTCGAGGTGATCATCCGCAATCTCTCTGCTGGTAGCTACTGCAAGCGCACTGGCATCGAAGAAGGTCGCCCCTTCTCCCAACCGATCATCGAGTTTTCCTACAAAAGCGACGAACTCGGCGACCCACTCATCAACGACGACTACATCCGCGAAATGGGTCTCGCCACCCCCGAGGACCTAGCCCACCTACGCAAATCAGCCCTTCAGGTCAACTCGATCCTTACCGACTTCTTCGCCAAGTGCGGTCTCAAGCTCGTGGACTTCAAACTCGAATTCGGCCGCCTCGTTTCCGATCCATCCGTCATTGTTCTAGCTGATGAAATTAGTCCCGACGGCTGCCGCCTCTGGGACCTTAAAACTGGCGAAAAAATGGACAAAGACCGCTTCCGTCGCGATCTCGGCAATGTCATGGAGGCCTATCAGGAAGTCCTCGCCCGCGTCAAAGCCAACGGTTGATCGCGCACTAGGGCACAGCATTTAACAAACCATCATTCCTTCGGGTTTGATGGTTTTTTTCTCAAGTGCGCATGGAAACATTCGTAAATACTTCACAGGATCTGCGTCGTAAGCCCTATGACCCAGCCTATCGTATCGCCCCATGAGGATCATCGTGAAAAAATCATTCGCCTTACGAGTTTATAGACGATTACTGCGCGTGACGTCGCTTGATGATCAATGCCGCCTCGCCGCTTCTTTAGTAAAAAATTATAGAATCAACGATATCGAATCATGACATTTGACACGGACAAACAACCCGCGCCGATCTTCAATCCGGCGGAAGCTGAGGCGCTGGTGCGCGAGGCATCGCATTGGATCCAGCCGCTGCGCAGCGAGATCGGCCGCTATCTGATCGGCCAGAACGACTTGGTCGACCGCTTGCTGATTTCGCTGATGGTGAAGGGCCACATTTTGCTCGAAGGCGTTCCCGGTTTGGCTAAAACGCTCGCGCTCAAAACGCTGGCCTCGCTGGTGAACGCCAAGTTCAACCGCATCCAGTTCACGCCCGATATGCTGCCGGCCGATATTGTGGGCACGGAAATTTACGATCCGAAGGAGGCGCGCTTCCGCGTCAAACACGGCCCCGTTTTTGCGAACTTCATCCTCGCCGACGAAATCAACCGCGCGCCCGCCAAGGTGCAGAGCGCGTTGTTAGAGGCGATGCAGGAAAAGCAGGTCACCATCGGCGAACAGACCTTCGAGCTACCGTCGCCGTTTTTTGTGTTAGCGACCCAGAACCCGTTAGAGCAAGAGGGGACCTATCCGCTGCCCGAGGCGCAGTTAGACCGCTTCATGATGAAGGTGGTCATGGACTACCCGACGGAGGAGGAAGAGCTGCGGGTGCTCGATCTAGCAGGCACCACCGAAGATATGCCGGTGCCGCAGCCGATGGTCAGTCTGGATGCGATCCAGCAAGCGCGGTCGGTGGTCAACAGTCTCTATCTCGACGAAAAGGTGAAACGCTACATCGTGCGCCTCGTCCATGCGACGCGCCGCCCCGATGAATACGGCGTGCACATCGCGCCGCTGATCCGCGTGGGAGCCTC
>CALPMD020000027.1 GCA_943324575.2 Akkermansia muciniphila | reverse complement strand
TCCACTATGGCTGCAATGCGGATGCTTGCGATCCCGTGGGCATCCCCGCCGATGGCGGGCGCACGCCTCAGCTATTGGAAAAGGCGATCCAGCTCCATGGCCATCCTGCGGCCGTTTGCCCCCATGCAACGGGGACGGCCGTTCAGGCCATCGCGGATCCCGCTTATTTGAATCGTTGTTTTCGGGGCGCGCGGCCCAGCTTGCATTTGTTAAAGCCCTTCATCGGACATACCATCGGCGCCAGCGGGCTGCTAGAAAGCGTGATTCTCTCCCGCTTCCTCAGAGATGGCCAACTGCCACCCAATCGACCCGGCCTTATGGCTCCCTGTGGCTTTCACCTTCCCGACCAAGCGCTTGATTGCAAGGGTCCCGTCTACAAGCTCTCCCATGGAATGGGTGGGCACAATGCACTTCTCGTTCTGACACCGCCATGAGCCAAACACGCCGCCTAGAAGTATCCATCGATGACCAGACACTCAAAGTCTTCGAGGGCAGTCACTGCGTCCGCCAATACCCAGTTTCCACGGCTGTCAAAGGGATGGGCTTTGAGCCGGGCAGTTATCGGACGCCAACCGGCCGGTTCCGTATCGCTGAAATGATCGGTGGTGACATGCCTCAGGGAACTATTTTCAAGAATCGGCTCCCCGTCGGTTTTTGGCAGGAGGACTCTTCCAACGATGGCGATTTGATTCTCAGTCGTATTCTGCGCCTTGATGGTTTGGAGCCGGAAAATGCGAACACCTTCGATCGGCTGATCTATATTCATGGCACCAATCACACGGATAAGCTCGGTCAACCTGCTAGCCACGGCTGCATTCGACTTGGCAACGCCGAGATCGTGGAACTGTTTGAAATGGTAAGTGAAGGCGATGAATTGGTAGTCATTCCTGCCGAGAAGCGTCGCGGTAAACTACTGTTTATCGATTGTGATTCCACACTTTCGACCATTGAAGGAATTGATGAGCTGGCACGGGCGAAAGGTGACGCCATTTTCTCCGAGGTGGTCAACCTGACTCATGCCGCGATGAACGGGGATGTGCCCATTGATGAAATCTTTTCAAGACGGATGGAAATGATACGTCCGGATCGCGCCGTCTGCGATCGGATTGCCAATCTCTACATCGAAACGGTGGTTCCAGGTGCTGCTGACATGATCCATGAAATGAAGGCCGCAGGCTGGCTGCCTATCATCCTCTCGGGCGGTTTCGCACCGTTGATTGAGCCGCTTGCGCGTCTTTTGGGAATCGATCACGTCGAAGCGGTGCCTCTTTATCTGAGCGCGGATGGCTCGTATCAAGGCTATGGAAATGATTACCCAACCACCCGCAACCTCGGAAAAAACGAGGTGATCCGTCTATGGAAAAAGGCGCTTCTGCCGGAACGGGTTGCCATGATTGGCGATGGAGTTTCGGATTTGGAAACCAAGTTAGATGTCGATGTATTCATCGGATTCGGCGGTGTGGTGGCTCGTTCCAAGGTAAAGAGTGGTTGTGACCATTGGTTTACGGATATGTGCGAGAGATCAATGCTCAGAGATGTGATCGAAGGAAAATAATTCCATGATTTGATTTATCAAATTTTTATCTTGCTAGATACGCCAAAACTTATAAGTTGAATCGCACATGAGCACTACTGCTAAAAAAGGCGAACGCGGTGTCCGTTATACGGATGCCAAGAAGAAGGAAATCGTCGACTTTGTCGTCGAGTATAATGCAACTAACGGTCGTGGTGGCCAAAGCACTGCAGCGGAAAAATTCCTAATTTCCCCGCTGACAGTTGCCGCGTGGCTCAAGGCCGCAGGCGTCCGCAAGGGCAAAGGCAAGGGCAAGGGCAAGGCTAAATCCCAAGCACCTAAGACGGCACCAAAGCTCGGCAAGAACAAGCCCGGCACCCGCTACACCGCAGAGCAAAAGCAGGAAGTGGTCGATTTTGCCACGTCTTACAATGCTGCGAACAAGGGTCGGGGTGGTCAAACCAAGGCTGCTGCCCATTTCCAAATCTCTCCGCTCACCGTAGTTGCTTGGATGAAAGCCGCTGGCGTACGACCAGGCTCCAAGAAAGATGGCGGCCGCAAGATCGTCACTCGCTTAGGTAAGGCCACCATCTCTGGTGATTTCGATTCCAAGATGAGCGCACTCATGGCGCTGCGCAAGCAAATCGGCCGCGCTGAGTCGGATCTGGCGCAACTGCTTTCCAAGTTTGAAGCACTCAAGACTTCGCTCTAAGCGATTCCTTCGAATCATTTAATGAGGCCGCCTTCCTAACGGGGAGGCGGCTTTTTTCATTTACCACATGACGTCAGTGGACACTTCGCTCCACTGCAGGTGCTCGCCCTCGAAGATGAATCGACCGCGGAACGGCTGTTCATTGAGTAACAGCGGTAGCCAATGCCGATCATCCTCCCACATCCGGTGATAGGGGATCGCATCAATCTCGGCCCATATAGGCACGGCTTCCTCGGTTTCCGTGGGCGTGCCGCTGAAGTCCTCTGCTCGATAGACATAGCAATGAATGTCGGGGCAGTCTGACATCGAGAAATGGAGCTCGCCCAATTTGAGCGGCGCATGGGGTGTGATCAATAGCTCTTCCTGCGTCTCGCGGATGGCGGCTTGCAGTGGGGTTTCACCGGGATCGATTTTTCCTCCCGGGCCGTTGATTTTTCCGGCACCTAGCCCGCGCTTTTTCTCAATCAGCAGGATCCGCCCATCTCGAACAACGAAGAGAATGGTCGCGTGCATTTCACCCGTCCACGTGGTCCAGTCGATGGGAGATGGAGCTTGCATGAAGGCGATCGGTCAGGCGCTGGCCTGCGCGTAGGCTTCCACCGAGTCGCAGGTGCAAACCAAGTTGCGGTCGCCATGCACGTTGTCGACGCGGCCGACTGAGGGCCAGAACTTGTGCTGGCGCAGGTAGGGCAGGGGGAAGGCCGCCTGTTCGCGGCTATAGGCGTGCGGCCAATCGTTGCCACACACCGTCTCGCACGGATGCGGCGCGTGTTTAAGTGGATTGTCCTGGGCATCCAGTGCGCCGCTGATGACGGCGGAAATCTCGCCGTGGATGGAAATCATCGCCTCGCAGAAACGATCCAACTCGGGTTTGGACTCAGACTCGGTTGGCTCAATCATCAGCGTGCCGCCGACGGGCCAACTCATCGTCGGCGCGTGGAAACCATAATCCATCAACCGCTTGGCCACATCCTCCACCGTGATGCCGCTGGCATCGGAAAGCGGGCGGACGTCGATGATGCACTCATGGGCCACGAGTCCTTCATTGCCGGTGTAGAGCACGGGGAAATAGGGAGCTAGCCGCTTGGCCATGTAATTCGCATTGAGGATCGCGACTTCGGTCGCCTCCGTGAGTCCGGCGGGGCCCATCATCGCGATATACATCCATGAGATTGTGTTGATCGATGCACTGCCCCATGGGGCCGAGCAGACCGCGCCGTCCTTGGCATCGAGTTCGCCGTGACCGGGAAGATAGGGCAGCAGTTGTTTCGCCACACCGATCGGACCCACGCCTGGACCGCCACCGCCGTGAGGAATGCAGAAGGTTTTATGCAAATTGAGATGGCAGACATCTGCGCCGATCAAGCCAGGGGATGTGAGGCCGACTTGGGCATTCATGTTCGCGCCGTCCATGTAAACTTGGCCGCCTGCGTCATGGATGATTTCGCAAATCGAGCGGATCGTTTCCTCGAACACGCCGTGGGTCGATGGATAGGTCACCATCAAGGCTGCTAGATTGGCCCGATGCTCTTCGGTGCGGGCCGCCAGATCGGCCACGTCGATGTTGCCATCGTCATCGCATTTCACGCCGATGACCTTCATTCCCACCATCACCGCAGACGCAGGATTGGTGCCGTGCGCGGAAACGGGGATGAGACAGATGTTGCGATGCGAATCGCCGCGAGCGAGGTGATAGCGGCGGATCGCCAGCAAGCCCGCATACTCGCCCTGGGAGCCGGCGTTGGGTTGCAGTGAAACTCCGGCAAAGCCCGTGACTTCAGACAGCCAGCCTTCCAGTAGCTCCAGCATTTCGCGGTAACCGAGGCTCTGCTCTGCGGGGACAAAGGGGTGCAGCGCGGAAACTTCCGGCCAGCTCAGCGGGATCATTTCCGACGTCGCGTTGAGCTTCATCGTGCAGGAGCCCAAGGCGATCATCGATTCATTGAGTGCGAGATCCTTCGATTCCAGACGCTTCAAATAACGCAGCATGTCCGTCTCGGAATGATAGCTGTTGAAAACTTTCTGGGTGAGGAAATCCGTATCGCGGGCGAGCGAGGCTGGCCACGCGACACCGCTTACTTCACTCGCGTTCTCGCCGATTCTGAAGGCACGGCAAATCGCAACGATGTCTTCAAGGGTCGATGTTTCATCGAACGAAATGCCGAGGTGATCAGCGTCAATGCGTCGGAGGTTGATCTCAGAAGCGACGGCGACTGCCAAAATGGAATCCGCCATGCCTGGAACCTTGGCGACAATCGTGTCGAAAAACGCGCCATCTTCGATCTCGATGCCACCTTGGGTGAGCTTTGCCTTGAGCTCTGCAGTGCGGGCGTGGGTACGGTTTGCGATATGCTTCAGTCCTTCAGGACCATGATAAACGGCGTACATCGACGCCATCACGGCCAGCAGGACTTGGGCGGTGCAAATGTTCGATGTCGCCTTGTCGCGGCGGATGTGTTGCTCGCGCGTTTGAAGGGATAAGCGATAGCCCGGCTTGCCGCGCGAGTCGACGGACACGCCGATGAGGCGGCCCGGCATCTTGCGCTTCAGCGCATCGGCACAAGCCATGAATCCCGCGTGCGGGCCGCCGAAGCCCATCGGCACGCCGAAGCGCTGCGACGAACCGATGCAGATATCTGCGCCGAATTCACCAGGGGCCTTCAGAACGGTTAGCGCAAGCAGATCGGCGGCGACGATCGTCACCGCACCCGCTGCTTTTGACTGGGTGAAGAATTCCGCGAAGTCATCGATGCGGCCGCGGGTGTCTGGATATTGCACCAATACGGCAAACAGTCCTTCGCATGCGGCGGGGGCGAAAGTCTGCCAGTCTCCCGTGATTACCTCAATTCCTAACGGCTCTGCACGCGTCACCACCACGTCGATCGTTTGCGGGTGACAGCGGTCGGATACGAAAATCGCCTTGCCCTTCGGCTTGCCAGCGAGGGCCAAGCTCATCGCCTCGGCGGCGGCCGTGCCTTCGTCCAGCAGTGAAGCGTTAGAAACATCCAGACCCGTCAGATCGGTGATCATCGTCTGGAAGTTCAGCAGGGCCTCTAACCGTCCCTGCGCGATCTCTGCCTGATAGGGCGTGTAGGCCGTGTACCAACCGGGATTCTCCAGGATGTTCCGCTGGATCACGCCAGGGGTGTGGGTTCCGTAGTAGCCTTGGCCGATGCACGACTTCAGCACTTGGTTTTTACCCATGATCGACTTCAGCCACGCCAGCGCGTCGTGTTCCGAGCGGGCGGCGGGCAGACTCATCGCACCATCCATGCGGATACCGGCAGGCACTGCGGCGGTGATCAGCGCGGCAAGCGATGGATAACCCGTATCGCGGAGCATTTCATCGCGATCAGAACCGATCGGACCCAGGTGGCGGCTGCGGAAGTCAAGTCGAGCGGACATAGGAGATAAGAGTTAGAATGATCGCGGAAACCGATCGGGACGCCCTTTCCATAGTTGAAAATCAGATCGGCGCAACTCCTGCGCGCAAAAATCAACTCCCAGCGACCACCTGCGCCGCATCGCGGATCGCCTTTTTCTGCAGTTTGAGGCGTCTTTCCGTCACTTTGACCCACAGGTCTGGCTCAAAGTGCTCGGTAAAGCCGTGTCCCTCGATCCAAGCGGAAAGCGTGGCGAGGTCGTTTTCGTCCCCTAGCAGCTCGGCTAGCTCCACCATCTTTGGGCCGGGGGGGATAGATCCTTCCGGCAGATAACTGATCGCGCCCAGATACGCCTTGATTGCCTTGCGGGCGTTGTGAAAGTCCTCCTCGCCGCGGTGATCGAGGTTGCGGCATCGCTTTGCCAGTTGCTTGCTGAGTTTGTTAAGTCCCAGCGTCACCTGCTCCGCCAAATCGGTCGTCGGCAGCTCCAGCAACTCCTTTGCGGCCGCGGTCACGCGTGCGACGCACCATTGGACCGTTGCCTCAGGTGGTCGCCGTGCCGCCGAGTGTGTTTGCTGTTCGAGCAGACCCAAAATCGCGGCCGACGCATTGCCCTCCCATTCGAGTTTTTGCCAAGTATTCAGCCGCGAGACCGCATCGCGCGGTTCCGACAGCAGCCGCCCGATCGCCTGAATCTCCTTCGCCGCGCTTTTCTGCAACCGAAACAGCGCAAAGCCACCGCGCAGCGATTTACCGAGCTTGCGGATCGCGTGAACTTCCTCCGCGATGCGTCCTTTGGAATCGAGCAAGCCGCGCAGCATTCGCTCCATCGTTTCACAGCCCGTTGCCAGCTGTTCCCTGGCAAATTCCGTGTCCTGTTCGCTCGGAGATTTCATCGACAGAGATTAAATCACCGATCAAGTCACTTGTCAGGCACGATCCTGTGACGATATTAATATCCTAGCCGGAGCACTCTGAACCATGCGAACCCTGATCCATCCCGTCCGCGCCATTTCTCCCGATCTAGAGGTCGCGGAAGCCGCGCTGCTGTTGGAAAACGGCAGAATCCTCGCAGTCGTCGGCCCTGGCGAGGCACTTCCCGCCGCCGATCTCGTCATCGCGGGCGAAGGCCGCATCGCGATGCCTGGCTTCTTCGACATCCACTCGCACGGTGCGGATGGTCAGGATGTCAGCGATAATTCGCTCGCCGCCGTCCGCCACATCGCACGGCGCAAACTCCAGGAAGGCGTCACCACCTGGCTGCCCACCACCCTTACCCAGCCAGCCGAATTGCTCGCCGAGATCGCCGAAAAGGTCGCGCTCTATCAGGCAGATCCCGCATTCTGCCGCGTCCCCGGAATCCACATCGAAGGTCCCTTCATCAACCCGCAAAATGCCGGCGCGCAAAACCCGCAGTTCGTCCGCCCGCCTGATGTCGAAGAACTCCGCCATCTCCATCACATCGCCAAGGCCCTCATCGTCTCGCTCGCGCCCGAAATGCCGGGTGCGCTGGACCTGATCCGCACGGCCACGGCTCTCGGTACCATCAGTTCCGCCGCCCACACTTCCGCCACCGCAGCGCAAATCTCTGCCGCCGTGGACGCGGGCCTGCGCCATCTCACCCATTTTGGCAATGCGATGACGCCGCTCCACCACCGCGAAATCGGCGTCGTCGGCATGGGCTTGTTAGACGATTCGCTCAAACTCGAACTCATCTGCGACACCGTCCACCTCTGTCCCGACATGCTGCGGCTCGTCTTCAAGCTCATCCCGATCGATCGCTTGATGTTGATCACGGATTCCATGGCTGCCTCATGGATTGGCGGGGGCGAAGTCCAGCTCGGCGGTCTCGCCGTGACGGTCAAAGATGGTGTCGCCCGCCTGAAAGAAGGCGGCGCACTCGCAGGTTCCGCCCTATTATTTAGCGAGGGCCTTAAAAACGCAGCGCAACTCAGTGGTCTACCCCTGCACCAGCTCGTCAAAGCCACCTCGTGGAACCAAGCCCAGTCGCTTGGCGTCGAAGGTTTCGGCAAACTCGAAGCGGGTTATCACGCCGACATCGTCCTGCTCAACGAGGACTTCTCCGTTTGGAAGACGATCGTCGCTGGCGAAGCAAGTTACACTGCGCCCGATCCATTTTAAAAGGGACAAACGCGATTGTCCCTTTTACTCGCGGAACTTAAAAAGGGATAAACGCAATTGTCCCGTTTACTTAAAAAACTTAAAAAGGGACATGCACGATTGTCCCTTTTACTTACGGAACTTAGAAAGGGACATGCGCGATTGTCCCTTTTACTTAATGAACTTAAAAAGGGACATGCGCGATTGTCCCTTTTACCTTGGCAACTTAAAAAGGGACAAACGCAATGATCCCTTTTACTTTTGCAGTTTATAAAGGGACAAACACGTTTGTCCCTTTATAAATTGCGTCCGCACAGTGCGCTTTTCGAGTTCTCAGACGCTCCCGCGCCTTTATTCGACGGCCTTTACCTGTCGGAAGATCCACAGACTCAGAATACTGACGCCGATGGCGATCCAACCGAGGCGCTCGTAGTGGAGGAGATGGCCGTTGGGGCCTTGGGTGACGATGTGGCCGCCCAAAGCAGCGGTCAGACCCGATGCGAGATCGCGCGAACAGGAGACCAGACTCATGTAGGCACCGCGTTGGGCACGCGGGACGGCCATCGAGATGGTCGCTTGGCCGGGGACAAAGCGGCCGCTGGCAAAGGCGAAGAAACAACCCGCGAGCAGCAAGGTTTGCCAGAGGGGCAGGGGACCACAAGACGTCAGCAAGCGAATCACGATGCACGCGCCGCCGATGAGAACGACGTAAACGCGGAAGCGGCCGTGGCGATCGGCCAGTTTGCCGATGAAGGGTCCCGTGAAAATCGTGACGATGCCGCCCGTGAGGTAGATGAGGAACAGGCTTTTTTCGGGTAGGCCGATGTTGCCGACCAGATAGGTCGATAGATACGGGATGATGGTGAAGTGGCCGAAGACCATCGCCATCATCAGGCCGAGACCGATCCAAGCGTTGCGCTTGCTCAGGAGGGCGATGAAGTTTTTGGCGGAGTTGAATTTTTCGCCCGTCAGGTGGCCGCGCACGGGTGGAAGAATGCGGAACAGCCCGATCCAGACGACGGTGGCAATCGCCGCGACGACTAGAAACGGCGCCTCCCATTTCCAAATTTGGGCGAGCTTGAGTCCGCAAGGAACCCCCAGCGCCGAAGCGACAGAGAAGGCGGTCATGATGATCCCCATGCCGTGAGCGCGCCGTTCGGCGGGCACCACATCGGCGACAATGGTCATGATCGTCGCCCCGCTGATGCCGCCGAAAGCCCCGCAAATCGCGCGGGCCCACAGCAAACTCGTGCCGCTGGTAGATAGCCCGCAAGCCAGGGTGGCCAACGTAAAGCCCGCATAACAGAAGAGCAGCAGTTGCCGCCGATCGAAGCGGTCGATGAACGGCGCCGCCACCAAGCCGACGATCCCCGCTGTCAGTGCAAACGAGGAAATAAGTCCGCCAAATTGTTGGGCCGAGATGTTGAGCTGCCGCATCAACTGCGGCCCCAGCGGCATCATGACCATGAAATCCATGATCTGGGTGAACTGGACCGCAGCGAGTAAGAGAAGGAGATTTCGCTCCGATAATGCGGGTTTTTGGATCATTTCAGCCAGACGGACTTGAGATACGGTTCGTCGGTGAAGTCGGCGGGCATGTTGGAGTGGTGCGCGCTCATCGGGCGCTGTGAGCTGCAGCGGAGTTGCTTTTGGAAATCGTTGAGGC
>CALPMD020000026.1 GCA_943324575.2 Akkermansia muciniphila | reverse complement strand
GGGACACCGTCGTTCTGGAGGCACGGGAAATCCGCCGTTTCTACGACGGCCTCAAGATGAAGCTGGAGGTCCTTACCAAGGAATCCAACGATTCCAATGACAATACCGAAGAGATCACCAAGGTTAAAAACCGCTTGGAGGAACTCAAAGCCAAGTTCACCGAACTCAAACAACAACGCGCTCAGATTGCCGAAGATATCAAAGATGGCGATGCGAGGATTGACGCGATTGACGTACAACTCGGCGAATATAAATCGAACCGTCGGAACCACGCTTCCGACGCGTTTCAAGTCATCAGTGACATCAACAAGCAAATGTCCGCCCTACGCGCCGAGGCGGGCCTGCTCGACACCCACATGCGCCTACTTCACGCAGAGATTGGCCGCTTCGTGAGCCGCCGCGCTCACCAACACGAGGGTTGCGCAATAGCTGCGGCAAACCATCGCAGCCTGATTGAAATCATGCGCTCGCTGCGTCGCTCAGTGACTCTCAATCACCGCCTCGCTGGCACGAACTGATTCACACAGGTCGGCCGCTTCATCCGTCCGACGATCCCATACTTCGGTGCAAAGAGCAAGGTTCCGACAAATAGCAATGCCTGCACCAGGACGATGCAGGCACCCGTCGATCCATCGATGTGGTAGCTAATGAATATGCCTGCAACGGTCGAAGCCACCGCCGCAGCCACGGCCACCCACAGCATTCGATCAAAGCGATCAGTCCATAAATGAGCGATACTTCCAGGAGTCACCAACATTGCCACCACCAAAATGATTCCAACCGACTGCAACGCGACCACAATCGTAAGCGACAATAAACCGAGCAGAAGGTAGTTGAGAAACCGATCGGGCAACGCCATCACTCGCGCTTGGCCCGGATCAAAGCAAACGAGCAGTAAATCGCGGCGAAAAGCCAGCATCAGAGCGAGTACCACGCCGCCAAATACCAGCGTCTGCAGCATTTGCAAATGGGTGATCCCGAGGATATTCCCCAATAAAATATGATCTAGGTGCAGATCTGAGGGTGTGCGGCTGAAGAGCACCAAGCCAAAGGCAAACAGCCCTGTGAAAACCACCCCCATCACCGTGTCTTCCTTGATCCGGCTGTTCTGCTTAATGAAGCCCGTGCTCACCGCGCAAAATAATCCTGCAAGAAAGGCGCCGATGGCCAGCGGCAGGCCTGCGATGTAGGCCAGAACGATTCCAGGTAGCACCGCGTGGGAGACCGCATCGCCCATTAACGACCAACCTTTTAAAATAAGAAAGCAAGAAAGCACTGCGCACATCGTGGCGACTACGGTGCCAACTAGCAGCGCGTCGCGCATAAAAGCGAATTGCAGGGGCTCGAAAAAATCAGTCATAGCGCAGAAGAATTGGCCGCCCGGCTCACGCGCAGACGAGCGGCTAGCACTCCATGTTTGGGCGCGAAAATGAAAGCAGCCAGAAAGACAAGTGTTTGTAACGTGACGATGCAGCCTCCTGTCGCACCATTCAAGAAGTAACTGGCATAAGCACCAACCAGCGATGTTAACACCCCCATCCCTGCGGACAAGCCAAGCATCTTACCAAATCGATCCGTCAACAAATAGGCGGTCGCGCCTGGCGTCACCAGCATGGCCACCACCAAGCAGGCCCCCACCGCCTGCAATGCTGCGACTGCCATCACGGAAAGCAATGTGAGCAATATCAAATGCAAGCCGCCAGCGGGCAGTCCAAGCGTCCGCGCATGATTCGCATCAAAGCAGTAAAGCATTAAATCTTTCCATTTCAGGCCTAGCAAACAGATGCTGATCGCGCTAACCACAAGCACCTGCCAAACATCAGGGTCGGAAATTCCGAGGATATTCCCCAAAAGAATGACTTTTAAATCCACCCGCGCGGGAAATAGAGAGATCAGCAATAGGCCCAGTGCAAAAAATGCGGTAAACACCACTCCAATGGTGGCATCTTCCCGAATGCGACTTTTTGATTTGATCAGCGCCATCGTTCCCGCAGCTAACAGCCCGGAAACAAAAGCTCCCACCGCAAAGGGCAATCCCAGAATGTAGGCGATCGCCACACCCGGCACCACGGCATGGGACAAGGCATCACCCATCAAAGACCAGCCCTTCAGCGTAACAAAAGAAGACAAAAAGCCGCAGACGCCACCGATCAACGCACTGACCCAGATGGCCCGCAACATATAGTCATAGTGGAAGGGCGTCAGCAGCGTTTGAAGGATCTCACTCATGCTCGTCGGATCGTTGTTTAAGCAACTCCGCGTGCTCGCCGCGATCTTTGTATTCGAGATGGCCATCCTTGCCGAAAACCAGCGGTCGCTCGTCATCCGTTACCAGACGGATCGTGCGGCCATCGTGATCTTGAATCGTCGATTCTTCAAAATGAAACTGCCGCAATACCCCACCAAAGGTTGCCGCAAGATTTGGCTCGGTGAAAACCTGCTCGGTCGGCCCATAGGCCAGCACCGTGCGGTTTATGAGCACAACTTGATCGCAGAACTCAGGCACGCTGCCGAGGTTGTGCGTGGAGACGAGAATGATGCAGCCCGCTTCGCGCAATTCACGTAGCAGGGCGATGATGGCCTCTTCTGTTTTCACATCCACGCCCGTGAACGGCTCGTCTAACAGAATCACCCGTCCACCTTGAGCCAGCGTCCGAGCGAGGAAGACCCGCTTCTTTTGTCCGCCGCTCAACTCGCCAATCTGATGATCACGAAATTCCCACATCGAAACCCGCCGCAAACTCTCCTCGACCTTGGCCTTGTCCACTGCCCGCGGGATACGCAGGAAATTCATCGCACCATAGCGGCCCATCATGGCCACATCCCAGACGCTTACGGGAAAATTCCAATCGACCTCCTCCGCCTGCGGCACATAGGCGACTAGATGCTGCTTGAGCACCGCGCGGATTGGCAAGCCGTTGATTCTCACATGGCCTGAGCTCGGATTCACGAAACCCATGATGCTCTTAAACAACGTTGACTTGCCGCTGCCATTGACGCCCACCAAGGCACAAATAGTGCCGCCTTTCAGATGAAACGAGGCGTCGCGCAATGCGAGGCAACCGTTGGGATAGGCCACCGACACGTTCTCAACATCGAGACATGGGCATGGATCGGCGGCAGGCTGGGTAGCGCTCATGGCGTGTTAAGAAATCCTTTCACAATCGTATTCGCATTAACTTCTAACAGTTTTAAGTACGTCGGCGCCGGGCCGGTCACATCGGTTAGCGAGTCAGCATAAAGAATGCCGCCATAGCGGGCTCCCGTTTCTTTGGCGACTTGCCGTGCGGGCTTATCGCTCACCGTGCTTTCAGAAAAAACCACTGGTATCTGATGAGCCCGCACCGCATCAATCACGCTGCGTACCTGCTGCGGCGTCCCTTGGGCATCGGAGTTGATCGGCCACAAGTACAGCTGTCGGAGTCCGTAGTTGGCACACAGGTAGGAGAAAGCCCCCTCGCTGCTGACCAGCCAGCGCTGCGGTTCGGGGATGGTGGCCAGCTTTTGGCGGACCGGCTCATCCAAACCCCGGATTTTTTCAATGTAAGCTGCAGCGTTGGCCGAGTAAATCGCCTCATTGGCAGGATCGACCTTCACTAATGCGCGACGAATGTTTTCAACATAGATCGGCGCATTCGCAGGCGACATCCAGGCATGAGGATTTGGCTTTCCGGTGTAAGGCCCATCAGTGATTCCCTGCGGCTGGATGCCCTCTGTTAAAACCGCGCTCGGCACATCTTTGACATTCGCGAAAAATTTCTCGAACCAGAGCTCAAGATTCATCCCGTTCCACAGCACCAAATCTGCCCGCTGGGCCTTGACGATATCCTTGGGCGTTGGTTCGTAGCCGTGAATCTCCGCACCGGGCTTGGTGATCGAATCGACGACCGCAGCATCGCCGGCAACCTCGCGCGCCATGTCGGCTAGGATGGTAAAACTCGTCACCACCTGCTTTTTTTCCAGCGCCGTCGCCTTCTTTTGATCGCCGCAACCCAAGGAAACCAAAGCCACCAACAACAGTGCGATGGACTGACTGAAAATCTTCATTACGCCAATGACATAGCCTGTTCTAATAACAATGCGCAAGACTGACTTTTCAACCCGCAAGAATCACTCGTCATTGATTTTCAAACGCGGCAAACGCTTGATCTGAATCCCTTCCTCCACATCGCCGAGGTCTAGACTGTCCAGTACGTTGGTGCGGCGGCGAACCACGCCAGGCTCGGCAGAGGTCGTGGCAAAGCTTGGCGCCTCGGTGTGGTAAGGGTCGTCCCCAACAATCACCGGCAACTTCGGACGCACGGGCACGACGTCCAATGCCGCAGCCTCTGGCGCCGCACCTTCAGCGAGAATCCCAGCCCCGGAGTGTAACGTGCAATAGGGTAAGTTCTCCGTGCCCTTGCGGAAGTACTCCGTCATCGCGGTCGAGCGCGAACGGATTTTCGAGGAACTCGCGTCATCCACATGCTCTTGGCAAAACTGAGTCGCTCGCTGGCCCGTGATGGAACAAATCGAGACCTCGGCGATCTCTGCAGGCTTCGTCCGGTTTTCGCCGCCAAAAAATGGTGCCGCGGCATTCATCGCCGCCTGCCACACGGGCATCGACAGGTCGCGACTGAAAGCACCGGGGTAAATCGGCTCGCCATTGCCCATCAAAAATCCCGTCCAAACGCCGCAGGTGACCCGCTTATTATAGCCCAAGAACCACGTATCGGCGAAGTCATGAGTGGAGCCGCCTTTGCCCGCGCCATTGAAGGGCTTCTCGATCATCCCGTCCAAAACCCCTTTCGAGCTGCCACGAAAGAGCGATCCCGCCATCATGCTGTGGACTTGCCACGCTGTGGCCGCATCGATGACGCGCCGCGACGTTTTCGCGGTGCGTGGACGTCGATAGATCACCCGACCCTGCGCATTTTCGACCCGATCCAAATAAATCAGCGTGTCCGTCGCAGCCATCCCTTCCAGCGGAAAGGTCGCCATCGCCCGCACGGCTTGCTTCATCGAGACTTCCTCGAATCCGACGGCCAGCCGCGGCAGCAACTCGGCTTTACGCAACGACAAACCAAAAGCGACGCTGGTATCGACGACTTGTTGGAGTCCCACCTGCCCGGCAAAACGCACGGTGGCGGCGATCTTCGAATCCTCCAACGCGATGCGTGGAGTCACCTTGCCCTGATAGATTGGCGATGCGACTTCCATCCCCCATTCCCCAAGAATCCCCTCGCGCCCGCCGACCATCACCGCACGATTATCCATCGGCTCATCCTCCACCAGCGTGGCGGGCGTCTGATTGCTGCCTAGCCCAGCAGCGTAGATGAATGGAAAAAACGCAGTACCCAGCGGGCGCTTGCCTTGTTCGATGAAATCATACGGCACTTGGGCATAGTCACGACCGCCGACATGGGCCAGCACCTCGCCCGTTTGGTGATCGATCATTAGCACGGCTCCTTGCAGGTATTCCGCAGGCTTGCCGCTGTTTTTATGATAATCCGCATATCTCGGCTTCGAGTAGCCGGGCCGCGTCTCTGCCTTGGACAGGCTTTCTAACAATGCCTTTTGGGCGGCGTTCTGCGCCTCCGCTAGAATCGTGGTGTGAACCTTGAACTTGCCGGATTCCAGCGCATCTTCACCCAGCGCCTTGCCCACTGCATCGGCGATGCGTTCGTACAAGTGCGAGGTCCCGCGGCGCAGCGGCTGCGGATTGAGACCCAGCGGCGATTCCTGGTACTTCACCAGATCTGCAGAGGAAATCATCCGCTCCTCCCGCATCCGGCCGAGCACATAATTGCGGCCCTCCCGATTCAGCTCGGGATTATTCAAGGGCGAACGGCCATTCGGATTTTTGATCAAGGTCACCAACGAAGCACATTCGCCCAGCGTGAGATCGAGTGGCTCCTTGCCATAGTATCCCAGCGCCGCCGAACGGATGCCGTAAAAGCCGCTGCCAAAGTAAATCCGATTCAGATAGAAATGGAGAATCTCCCGCTTGGTGTAGCGGTCTTCAATCCGCCGCGAAAGGAAGGCCTCGACCATTTTCCGCTGGATCGTGGTCTCGCTGCGCAACACCGCCTCTTCTTTCAGGTTATAGGCATTGCGTGCTAACTGCTGCGTGATGGTGCTGGCTCCTTGGTTGCCCCCTTTGGCATTGAGCATGATCGCCCGCGCCACACCGATGTAGTCCACGCCGTGATGACTGAGAAATCGCGAGTCCTCCCCCGCACGCAGCGCGTCGATGAATATCTGGGGAACCTGCTCGATCGGGATCACACTGCGGTTCTGCACAAAGATCCGCCCGATTTCCTTGCCGTTGCGGTCTAGGATCACGCTCGGCTCCTCTAGGTCATTGATGCGTTCCAGATCATAAGTCGCAGCACGCAACCGGTAATGACGGGTGTAGCCGTCGATAAAAATCAACCCCGCCATGCCCGAGATCAAAACCAGCAAGAAGACCGGAATCCATAAGCTTTTGCGCTTGTAGAAGCGGCGCTTGACCCTCTTCATCTGGTTCGATTTTTGAATGATTGCCATGCCGGATCCGGATTCATCACCACCCTTTGAAGGGGTCATGCGAGTGCCAGACTATCCGATTGGCCGCCCGCCCGCAACCCCTTCATTGGCTGCGATTTTGCGCGAACGGATCCAGCGCGACGGTCCGCTGCGCTTCGCCGATTTCATGGCCCTGGCCCTGTACGAGCCCACACTGGGTTACTATGCCCGCGAAACGCGCCAAGTCGGGCGCGACGGCGACTTTTTCACCAGCGTGAGTGTCGGCCCCTTGTTCGGAGAACTGCTGGCTCGGCGCTTTCTCCACGAATGGCGCACTCTGGGATCGCCCGCCCGCTGGAGAATCATCGAATGTGGTGCGCACGATGGCAGCCTCGCCCACGACATTCTCCAAGCGATCGCACAGCTCGATCCAAAGGCATTTTCCGCGCTCGAATACGCCATCCCCGAACCGCTTCCCCGCCTGCAGGCCGCCCAGCGTGAAAAGCTCGCCACCTTTGACCGACAAACGCGCTTCCTCACCGATGCCAGCGAACTTGTTGCAGATCCCCGGCCCGGCATCGCCTTCGGCAACGAGCTGCTAGACGCCCTGCCCTTTCACGTCGTGGAACGAAATGAAAACCGCTGGAGCGAATGCCGCGTCGCCATCAATCGTGACGATCAGCTCGGCTGGGAAATGCATCCCATCACCGATGCCACTCTGCGAGAAGCCCTCGCACGGTTAGGCGACGACTTCCCCGATGGCTACCGCACCGAAGTGCGCACGAACTTTTCCGACTTCCTCGAACCGCTCACCCGCAGCCTCACCGCCGGCTTGCTGCTGTGGCCCGACTACGGCTTCGCGCGGCCCGAATACTACCACCCCGACCGCAAAACCGGCACCCTCCGCACCTTTTCCAAACACCGCGCCGCCGAAGACCCGCTGGCCACCCCCGGCGAAATGGACATCACCGCCCACGTCGACTTCACCGCCGTGGCGGAAGCCGCGATCGCGCTGGGTTGCCAACCCACGGTCTTCCGCAACCAAGGCGCGTGGCTCACCCAGATCGGTCGCGAATGGTTGCTCAGCCTCGAAGGCCAAACCGCCAGTGCAGAGCTGCGCCAATTCCAAACCCTCACCCACCCCGCGCACCTCGGCGGCAGTTTTCACGTGTTAGAGCTCTCTTGGAACCAAGCCGCGCCAGGACCTTCCGCCGCAGATTGTCATCGCCTTGCATTGCAGGCTTGCCCACCCCATCAATCCCGCTAGGATGCGCCCGCGAGCCGGGATGGCGGAATTGGTAGACGCGCCAGATTTAGGTTCTGGTATCGAAAGGTGTGCAGGTTCGAGTCCTGTTCCCGGCACTTTTCAAATGGATCCTTAGTGGAAGGGATCCGAGCAATCATCGATGCAAAAATCTCCCCGCGCCAACGGCGCATTGATTCCTCTACATCTCTCCCCATCTGCGTGAATCTTGTTCATCTGTGGTTCAAATTCCAAAAAGGCCACTCAACCTGCGCATCGGATCCTTACCGTTAAAAGAGCCAGCCTTGACTGCATGCATTTTCATGGCTAGAGTGCATGCATGGCTCAAGTGACGATTCGTCGGGTGGATGAAGCTTGGGTTGAAAAGGCCCGAGAGGAAGCATCGCGGCTCAAAGTCTCGATGAATCAAGTGCTGGTCGATGCCCTGCGTCGTGGCCTAGGTGCTCATGCGGAACCCGTGAAGAAAACCAACCTCGACGCCTACGCGGGGGACTCCGACTTCGGGGCCGAGTGGGATGAATTTTTAGATAAAGACCTCAAACGCATCGACTCTGAACTATGGAGCTGATTCTCGTGCTAGACACCAACGCCTACAGCGACTGGCGGAAAAGTGGCCATTGGCACCAGAAGGTCGCAATTGCGGATCGAGTGATCCTGCCATCCATCGTCGTGGGCGAACTCCTCCACGGCTTCCGCAAAGGTAAGGTGCTGGAGGAAAACCTCAAAAAACTCCACGCCTTCCTCAAAGAACCCCAGGTCCACGTTTTCCCTGTGACCCTCCGCACGGCGGAAATCTACAGCGAGCTTCTCCTCCAGCTCCAAATCCAAGGCACGCCCATTCCGACCAACGACATCTGGATCGCCGCCATCACCCAAGAATGCCGCGGCGAACTGGCCACCCGCGACAGCCATTTCCGCGTTCTGCCCCAGATCGACCTCGCTGCCGAACCGGGTCAAAGGCAGCCGTAAAGTCGCCCCCACCTAAAACGGCACTTCCCCCGTCAGTTCCTCCACCTCTTTCGCCCGCCGCTCGGCTTCGGCGTCGATCCACGACAAAAGATCGTCGATCCATTGGAAAAGATCACTGATCCGTTGGGAAAGATCACTGATCCGTTGGGAAGGATCACTGATCCACTGGAAAAGATCACTGATCCACTGGAAAAGATCACTGATCCACTGGAAAAGATCACTGATCCACTGGGAAGGATCACTGATCCACTGGGAAAGATCATTGATCCGCTGGGCAAGATCACTGATCCATTGGAGAGGATCGTTGATCCAGAGGACGCTATATTTGATTGATTCTAGGGTATTTGATCATTTCATTAAAAAATAATTAAAAATAATTAAATTTTTTTGACCTAAAATAGAATTTGTTAATTTTGATGTGTAATATGAGGTGTATAGTGCGAGATGCACTATTACTTAAATTAAAAAATTATGCCAAAAAGACATAAAACAAAAGTAGTGGATAGGATCAATGTATCTCTATCAGCTTGGAAATCTCAAGCACCGCAATCCAGCTTTTCTGGTTTAACCTATGCACAAGCAGAAGCAGCGCTCGCGCCGCCGATCGAATTGCGCGAACAAATTTTGGCCCTTGAAAAAGAGCTCGAAGGGTTGAAAATGCAAAGAATTGATGAAGATCTGGCAGCGACTAAGTTGTTGGACTCAATCGTTAGTTCAATCAAGGGCGACCTTGAACATGGAAAAGATGGAGGATTGTATCGCTCATTCGGTTATATTAGACAGAGTGAGAGAAAACCAAAATCGTCCCACCAAAAGGTGATGCCTGTGGTTACGATGGAGGCTCCTGTTGTATTGAATCATCCAACGGATGGGACAGGTGGAACTGCACAATCGAGTGCTGCTTGAAATTATTTGATGAATTCCTATTTAAATGAATTAGATAAGAATTGATCAATCCGCCGCAGTGCGGAACCTAAACCGTCATTCCCGAGTGGAATGGCGGTTTATTTTTTGGGGCTGTTTTGAATT
>CALPMD020000025.1 GCA_943324575.2 Akkermansia muciniphila | reverse complement strand
GGGTAGATTGAGCTGTTCGAGGACGGCTATCACCGGAAAGGCAAAGACCACTCGGTCTTCCCAGCGGGCAAGCAAGGGGTACAAGCGAGTCACGGACTCGGATTCCAGAACGGAAAATCCGGCGAGCGCCGATTCTCCGCCCAAGATAACCCCAGGAATGGGGATGTGGTTCACCACGGGCAAGGCCGAGCTGTCTCCATGAACCTCAACAAGCGGAATCGAGGCGCGCCGGAAGCTGGGGGGCATCGACGATGGAACGGCACTGCGCGAGAGCGGCGATGCCGCGACCCACGAATCAAAGCGAGCCATGGATTTTTCCACAGCGGTGAGGCCGACGGCATCGGGAGTCTCCCAGGCCAGCACGGCCGCCGTGGCTGCTTTTTTCACGCCGAGCCGCTGTAAATTGCTGAGGATCACCGCAAGGTCGATCGGTGCAGGGGGCGAAGATTGGAAGACTCTCTCGGAATCATCTCCCAGCGAGACGACCGCGGGAGCTTGGGTCGGGTCGGGCTTGGATTCCGCGGAAAAGGCCCGCAGCGCCCACGGTGAAGCCTGGGTTCCTGTGCCAGAGATGACCAGCGGCGGATTGAAGAAGCTGCGCGCCACTGCGGTGAAGGCGATGCGGTCGCCATCCGTGGTTGGCGTATATTTCCAGACTGCCGTGCCTGCCGCGGCGGCAAAGAGCAGCACCCAGAACCGACGATGGAACGAGCCGTTCACAGGTTCAATGAGCGGATCGCCTGGAGGACCGGCGCGAGTGGAGCCTCCAGCGGAGTGCCAGCCGTGACCTCGCCCAGGAAACGGGCAGCGGTGGCGATGTGGGGCCGGTACCATTCATCGCCGCGGTTTTTGACGATGTTGCCGTAAGCCCCGAGTGCCTGCATCAAGCGTTGGGCAGCGCATTCGTAAAACAAGGTCTCCGTCGGACGCTCGTCGGCGATCTCCTCCCACAGCTCCAACAACGCTTCCCGCTCCTCGGCCGAATGGTTGAGGTACGGGTCGAAAATCAACGACGCCAGATCGTACTCCTGACGGCCGCGGCGCAGGCCCTGAAAGTCGATGAGCCAGGCTTTCTCGTCCTTGATCAGCAAGTTTTGCGACTGGAAATCCCGATGCACCAAGTGCCGTGCCACCGTTCCAAGGCGTTCTGAAAGATCGATGAACGCTTGGTTCTTTTTCAGCTCACCCGCATCCATACCGAGGAAATCCTCCACCAGATATTCGAAAAAATACTCCTGCTCCCAGCGGTACATCCCCGCATCAAAAGGGTGCATCAAATGAAAATCCTTCGGCGGCTTCGCATAAAACAAGCGATCCACCTGCTCAAAAGCCGAACGGTAATATGGCAAACGCTCCGCAAACGGCCGATCCTTCAACGACAACAAATCGACATCGCCCAAGTCCTCGACCAGCACCACACGCGCACGCGCACGCTCATGAATGATCGTCGGCACCCGCAGCTTCGCCTGTTTTAAAAAATGGCCGACGGGAATGAACTGCGAGTTATCCTCGCGGTCCTCGTTCCAGTGAATCCCGATGAAGGGCTCATGGTTTTTCGTTTTCACCCGCACAATGGTCCGTCCCGAAGCGCCGCGCTTGATTGGCTCAAGGGTGATCGGCACGGTCGGGTCCACACCGAGAAACTGGCGGGCAGTGGATAGGATCGCTTCGGTTGGCATGGGCGGGGGAAACTAGCGGGAAAAATGGCGCGCCTGCCAAGTCAAATCCTATGGCGTCACGCGTCGTGATGAAACCACAGCACGACCAATAACGCCACCCCGAAACCCCAAACCAGCCACGTTTGGCTCAAAACATAGGGGTAAACCATCAGCGCCACGCCGATCGCCTTTGGCTTCCACAGCTCCAACTTCCGCCCGTAGGAAAATGCGCCCCAGCCGATCGTCCCAAAAATCAACCCCGCCAAAAGCTGGTACGGATCAAGGCTCATTCTTAACCAAAGTAAAGGACCTGAGCAGAGTCCGCAAGGCACTTGTTCTAACACGCGCACGCCGACGGTGACCTTGACGTCAAAAAAAAACACCTTACCCTACCCTTTCATCCTTTGGGCTCCGCATGGTGACTTTTAGTCTCACGAGGGCCATCCCGTCATGAATCTGCTCCTTATCGGCCACGGCTACCTGGGCCAATCAATCACTCGCGAATTCCGCGATCATGGCTGGAATGTCACGCCCGTTTCGCTTTCTGGGGGCGATGGCTCGATCGCCTGCGACGTCGGCGATCGGGAGGCGGTGGAGAGGCTGCCAGCTGCGGATTTCATCGTCCATTGCGCGGCTTCCGGGCGCGGTGGGGCGGAGGCCTATCAGCGCGTTTATGTCGACGGCTGTCGGCACTTGGTCGCCACCTTTGCGGGCATTCCCTTGCTGTTCACCTCCAGCACCTCGGTTTACGCACAGATCGATGGCTGCGTCGTCAGGGAAAACAGCCCCGCGATTCCGGATCGGGAAACGGGCAGCTTGTTGTTAGAAGCTGAACAAGTCACTCTCGATGCAGGCGGCATCGTCACGCGCTTGTCGGGCATCTATGGTCCCGGACGCAGTGTAATTCTGAAAAAGTTTTTGAGTGATGCCGCAGTGATCGAGGAAGACGGGCGGCGCTTCCTCAACCAAATCCACCGCGATGATGCTGCCCGTGCGATTTTCCATCTCGCGTCGATGCGTCCGATGCCATGCGGGGAAATTTTCAATCTCAGCGATTCAACCCCCCTCAGCCAGCACGCCTGTTATGAGAAACTGGGAGAGCTTTTTTCCCGCCCCATGCCCCCTGCGGGCCCGCGAGATCTCAACCGCAAGCGGGGCTGGACGCACAAACAAGTCTGCAACGAAAAACTGCGGCACACCGGCTGGCAACCGCAGTTCCCTTCGTTCATCGCCGCTGCGGTGTCGATCGCGCCGACTTTGGCTTTGGAGGAAAGTTAGGGCTCAGCGGTGCGGGCCACTGAAGTTGGGCGCTTTCTTATCCGCAGGTTTGGTACTGGGATTGCGGTAGAGAAGGACTCCGTACTGGCGGAGGTTCCGCATGAAAGCTTTGGCGTCAATTGCGACTTCGTTGTCAGAGGCCAGCGCCCCGAGGAGGCCCTCGCCTTTCTCCATGCGGTCGAGGGCGTGACCCGCTTTGCGAGTGGTCGCCGTGAAGGTGTCGAGCGCCCGTGGCAGGCCAGAGATGGCTTCATCTGCGGATTTCAGGGTTTTTTGGGCGCCGTCGGCGGCAGTTTGGATGGCGTGAAAGGCATCGCGAGCATCGGCCAGCGTCGGCCCGAGTTGTTCGCTTGTGGTTTTCCACTGCTCAGTCGTGGCGGCGAGGTTGGCCAAGGTGTTGTCAAAACGCGCCAGGTTCTTCTCCGCCAGTAGCGAGTTGTTGATTTTGCCGGCGGCGTTACCCAGTTGCTGGCTCGCACTGCGGATGTCGTCCACCGCTGTATCCACCTTTGTCAGCGTCTTCTCGGCCTCCTTGAGAATGTTGAGTACGTTTCGGCTGACGATTTCCGCGTTGTTTTGAATGGCATCCAAGCCCGTGGGGCCCGCACCACTGAGGCGACTTCCTCGCAAAATGAAGCCGTGGCTGCGGTCGTCAGCGGGAATGACAACGATGAGTTTATCGCCCAACAGGGTGGCGGAACTGATTTGAAACGTCGAACCCACAGGGATGCGGATGGCATCGGAGATGGACAGCAGGACTTCCACTTCGACCCTATCGTTGAGCTCGGGAAGACTGGCCGCTTGGCCGATCCGCGCACCACCCATGCGGACTTCCGAGCCTTTGATCACGCCTGAGGCGTCCTTGAAAACGAGGGTGATCTCGTAGTGGCCACTGAGGCGGTCTTTAAACTTACCGAACTGCAAAATCAGCCCGCCCATGAGGCACAAGCCAATAAAGAGGAATAGCCCCACCAGCAATTCAGAACGGTTTTTCGCCTTGGGCATCTCTGTAATATGACAGAAAGTCGCGGAATGGAAAATCGCAAAATTGCCCGAGCTGATCACTGCGGCCAGCGGTATGCAAATCCCGCTCACTCCCACGGTTCGCCCGAGTCACCGGCGACAAAGGCGCGCAGTTCCGCATGGGTCGTGGTGCGTAGTTCTTCGGCAGTTCCAGTCCATTGCACCTTGCCGCCTTCCAAAAAAACAACCCGGTCCGCGATGTGAAAAACACTGCGTAACTCATGGGTGACGACCACGTTGGTCATGCCTAGAGTTCTCTGTAAATCTCGGATCAGGTGGTCGATCGAATCCGCAGTGATTGGATCGAGGCCCGCGTGAGGCTCATCATAAAGGACACAGGCAGGCCGCCCGACGACTGCCCGGGCAAGGGCGACCCGTTTGCGCATACCGCCCGAGAGTTCTGAAGGAAACTTTTCTTCCTGGCCGGACAGGCGGACAATTGCCAAAGCAGCAGCGACGTGGGAAACGATTTCGGCTTCCTCCATCAAGCCGTTTTCGCGAAGCGGGAATGCGACATTCTCCGCCACGGTCAGCGAATCAAACAGCGCGCCACCTTGGAATAGGACACCCATTTGCCTGCGAATCGGCCCCAGTTCGCGCTCGCTGAGTCCAGTAATCTCCACTCCATTGATTTGGATGCTGCCGCCCGTCGCTTGCATCAAGCCCGACAGATGCCTGAGCAGCACGGACTTTCCGCCGCCCGAACTGCCGAGGATCGCCATGGTTTCGCCGCGAAAGACATCCAGATCGATGCCACGCAGGACTTCATTCACGCCAAACTGCTGGGTCAACCCCCGGATGCGGATGTAGGGTTCGGGCATCTGGTCAGGAAAGCATGCTCAGCCGCCGGAATCAAGACACGAGGTCAACGATTTACAGTGGCGCGGCGCGGCGTTTGCAAGTATATCGTGCGGGCCGCAGGGCGAAATTCCCCATGATTCCCGATCTCACTCTCATCAAAGCTGGCACAGGCGTTCTGACCAAGGCCAATGACGGCACCCTGGATCGCGCAGCATTGGTCCACTTGGTGGCGGCCATTGCCGGCTTGGTGAATGCCGGCCATCGCTGCTTGTTCGTTTCTTCCGGAGCGGTGGGTTCCGGCGTTTCCGCATTGGGACTGACGGAATACCCGCAAGACACGGCCACCCGCCAAGCTTGCGCAGCCGTCGGCCAAGCGCGACTGATGCAAACCTACAGCAGCCTGTTTGCGAACTTCGACATCACAATCGCTCAAGTCCTCTTGACGGCTGGAGATCTAGGAACGCCAGAGCGGGCGGGCTATGTCTCCGACACACTGAATCGTTTGCTGTCCGAACCGCGAATTCTTCCAATCATCAATGAAAACGACTCCGTCGCAGTGGAGGAGCTGAAGTTTGGGGATAATGATATGCTCTCCGTTCGGGTCGCAAAACTGGCGGGTGCCCAGCGCATCATTCTCCTGACCAGCGTGGACGGCTTGCTCGATCCCGAAACCCAGCAGCTCATCCCCGAAGTGGCGGACATCGACCACGTCTTCCGCCATGTCCGCGAGGACAAGGGGCGCTTTTCGATGGGCGGCATGGCCTCAAAACTCGCTGCGGTCAAATTCGCGGTGGAGGCCGGTATCGAAACTCACATCGCCCACGGCCGCCATCCCGAACGCCTTGCCCAAATCGTCGAAGGCAACGGAGTTTCGACACGCTTTCACGCGGCCATTGCCCCCTAGTGGAGACCTGTCTCCATCGAACAAGAAATTGATCATTTCCTTCCCATGCCCACCATCCAAGAAACCATTTACCAGATGGGTCGTCAGGCCCGGGCGGCCGCTTATCGACTCGCTCAGCTCACCAGCGACGAAAAAAATACCATCCTCCGCGAAATGGCTGCTGCGATTCGTCAACGGGTTCCTGAATTGCTAGCCGCAAACGCTCTCGACATCGCCGCCGGTCAGGGAAAAGGCCTTTCCGCCGCTATGCTCGACCGCCTCATGCTCGATGAAAAACGCATTGAAGCGATGGCTGCGGGCATCGATCAGGTCGCCACGCTACCGGATCCTGTCGGACAGGTTCTCGACTCATGGCAGCGCCCAAATGGCATCCGTATCGAGCAGGTCCGTGTGCCCATCGGCGCCATCGGCATCATCTACGAAAGCCGCCCGAATGTGACCGCCGATGCCGCCGTTCTGTGTTTCAAAACTGGGAACGCCACCATTCTCCGTGGCGGCAGCGAGGCCATTCACTCGAACCGCGCGATTGCCGAAGCCCTTGCGGCGTCTGGCGCGCCAGACCACGCGATCCAACTCATCCCATTCACCGATCGCGAAAGCGTCTCCGTGCTGGCTGGTATGGATAAGTGGCTCGACCTGATCATCCCTCGCGGCGGCAAAGGATTGATTGAGACGGTGGTCTCGCTGGCCCGCATGCCTGTCATTAAGCACTACGACGGCATCTGTCATCTTTTCGTCGATGCTGCGGCCGATCCTGAAATGGCAGTAACTCTAACGGTCGATTCGAAGACCCAGAAATGTGGCGTCTGCAATGCACTGGAAACCCTACTCGTGCATCGCGATATCGCCCCTGATTTTCTTCCCAAAGTCGCCGTCGCTCTGCGCGCGAAGCAGGTCGAACTGCGCGGCTGCGAAAGAACACGCTCGATCCTCACCGACATTGCTCCTGCCACTGAGGAAGACTGGACCACCGAATACCTCGATCTCATCCTCTCGATCAAAATTGTCGATACGCTCGAAGAAGCCGTCGCCCACATCAACGAGTACGGCTCGCACCACACTGACACCATCGTCACCCGAGACGAGGCCACCGCCGAGTCATTCCTGCGCCAAGTCGATTCCGCCTGCGTGTTTCATAACGTCTCCACCCGCTTTGCCGATGGCGGGGAATTCGGCTTCGGGGCAGAAATCGGCATTTCCACCGACAAGCTCCACGCCCGTGGCCCGATGGGCCTGCGCGAGTTGACCAGCTACCAATACCGTGTGCGCGGAAACGGCCAGACCAAAGCGTAGGCAAGCAAGTGGGAAAATAGGTCCTACAAGTCTTATAAGCTCATCCCTTATTTCAAAATCGCCTGAAGCTCATGCGTCTGCTTCGAGCGGGAAATAAAAGGGCTATTGTAGCTCAGGATTCGGTAGCGCTTCGCGGTGACATGGTCAGCAACTAGCGCCTTGTCCAAGGCCGCCAGTGCCTTGGCGATCGCCGCATCGTTGCGCGTCCCTTGCCACGTGTAACTGTATGCCACGCAGGCCGGCACATCCCGGACCACCACATCCTTACTACCCGCGCCAGAGTGACCCACCATGCGTGAGGGATAGATGAACCCCATCTCGGCCATTTCCGTCGGTCCACGATCTGCCGTGGCCATTGTCATTTCGACCGGCGCTGACATCGGGATCGCTTGGCTCTTGATGTGCTTGAAAAGCGTCCAAAATCCACTGTTCGGGCGCTGACTTGGCGTGAATGCGGCCCGATAGGCAGGATAACTTTTCTTCACCACTTGGTCAAACGGTCCTGGCTGCGGCCAGCCTTCGGGCAGGGCTGCCTCGCTGACATAAGCGGGCGGTTTCTTTGAAAAGAATGAAAAAAAGCCACCGGAATTGGAAGTCGATTGCGCCATGGCGGGAAAGATTGAAACAGCGACACAAAGTACCGATAAAACCCAAAACTTCATCCCCCACACTCCGCCAGATCCACAGAATCACAAGCGAGATTTGAGAACGCAGGCAGACCTTGGGAAGGATGCGCTTATTGTACATCAGCAGCCTTGCCATCGTCGGGTGGCAGGATTTCCTGAGACAGCCGCTTCACTCCCTCATCCGCGAAGGCGCTCTGCGGATAAATGCTGCGAGCCTTGAGATACCAAGAAAGTGCCGACCCGACTTGTTTCGGGGTGCGGTTTTCAAACTGGTGGGCCTTGTCGAGGGCGTGGGTGAAGACTGCCACCTTGGGGGCTAACAGCTCTAATTCCCGGCCGAGTTTCGGATCATCCGGAAAGTCTTTGCGGAGCTCGGCGAGCTGTTCCCAAGCGGCGTAATCCTGCCCGATTTTGCTGAATTCGAATGCCTTGCCGAGCGCCGTTTCAATCTTGGTGAGACTGGTGATGATCTGCTTGAACGCCTCTTCCCGGGCGGAGTCACCCTGGATCGCGGGGGCCATTTCGTACTGGCGGTGGGCGATTTCGCGGAAGTTTTTTTCACTCAGCAGGCGGTCGAAGTCGTTGCGAATGGTGACGAGGCCACTGCTGCTGTTGACGAGGTTGCGAAACTCGGTGAGCTTCGGATTGGTGGGCCAGATCTCGGCGGCTACTTTGATTTTTTCAGCGGCCTTATCGCTGTCCTTGCTCAGGAGGTAGCCCTTGGCTTCCTCAATCGCGAGGTCGGAGGCAAGCGTGTAACCGGCGATGGCGCTATCGACCTTGGAGGATGGGAAATCTTTGGCCGCGGCTTTGAGGCGAGCGGTGAGGGCGATGGTTTTGGTGTAATCGTGAGCTTGGAGGGTGCCGTAGAGTTCGTTCAGATCGCGAAAGTAGCCGGCGACGCGGCGCTTTTTCTCTAACGATAGCGTGGCGACGGGAGCAAGATATTCGCCCAGCGCGTAGGCCTCCATCAGGCGTTGGGAGGCGGCGTGGAGTTCGTCGCGCGATAGCATAAGGTCGAAGGCTTCGATGTATTTGCCCGCTTCGCGAATTGCCTCGTTCGAGAGCGAGTCCAAGGAGGCGACGGTCGGGCTGATGCCGACGGACTCTGAAAATAGCTTCGAGACGTCGGATTTTTTATCGACGCGCAGGGTGGTGTCGCCGTCTTTCCAGATCTGGTTATAGAATCGCGCGGCCATCAGCACGTGCTCGTAGCGGCGCTGGACGAACCACTGGATCATGCTGACTTGGTACTGCGCCTTGGTCTGCAAGGTCTGGGCCTCGGTGCGGGCGATGTTGGATTTTTTGAGGACTTCGATCTCGGCGATGCGGCGGAGAGTATTGGCGTAATCCAGCGAGTGGATGCCGACTCCAGTGGATGGCGTGGCTTTGCTCTTCTTATCTTTGGTTTCTTTGACGTCCTTGCTTTCACCCAGCTCTGGGTCTTTTTCGTGACGGGCCTTCCAGTCGGCTCGGGCAATGATGGATTTTTTCTCTTCTTCGATCGATCGATTGAGCTTACTGAGACCATTCACGTCTTTTTTGGACAGCATGGCCATGTAGATCGATTCTGCGAGTGAGCCGCAGAGGTTGGCATCACCCGGATAGGCGGAGGCTCCGGGCAACTGCTTAAAGGCCGCATAAAGATCGGGGCCGCCCGTTTTGAACGGGGAAATCGTGGCGAGGATTTCAGCGATCGTTTTGCGATACTGGGCGGCGGATTCGTCGCTTTCCGGCGGTTGGCTGAGGAATTTATCAAAGCGCGCTTTGAGCAAACGATTGTCGCCCAGAGGAATGGCCACACCGCCGACGGTAATGGTCTCGGCAGTGGGATCGAGCATCGGGATTTCCTGGCCGAGCGGACCGGCTGCAGGCTGCGGATTGGCCGGGCTGGCGGCCGTGTCCTTCGGTGTTGCAGCGGCGGCGGATGGCTGCTGGGCAGGTGGCGGCGTGTAAACTTGGGCTTGGGCTAAACCGACCAGGCAAAGAGGAAGCAGAAAACGGGCTTTCATGAGTCGATGTCGATTTTGGGGATTAGAGACGATTCACACCCGTGGCGACAGGGATGCCGCCTTGCCGAAATTTCACGCGGAAGGCGTACTTCTGTTTCGAGTCGATGTTGAGTTTGTTGTACTCTTGCGGAATCTCGATGCCGACAAACTCGTCGCCCGCAGGAGCGGTGACCCGCACGCTGACCAACTGGCCGCGGCCCGTCGTCCACTGGAGTTT
>CALPMD020000024.1 GCA_943324575.2 Akkermansia muciniphila | reverse complement strand
GCTAAAGCGCCCCTGAAAACCCGCCGGATACCAAATGAAATGCCCGATTCCGATCGACGGGAATTCCTCGCCCGCATTCCACGTCGTCAGACCCGCCACACTGCCCGCGCATTCGTTTTGCCATATCTTGTGGCCGATCGCCGCCTTCTGCGCGGCACTCAGCCCACTTTCCGCCGCGGCGGAGCCAACGAACAGGAGACCGATGGCGCAGACGAGACGAGCTACTTGCATGAACGCAGAATATCCCTACCCTCGCGCCAGCCGCAAGCCTCCTTCACCATGAACCGCCTCCCTTGGGATAAAATCCTCAGCATCACCCCGCTCGATCTCGGCAAACTCTTCATCAGCGCCTTCGTCATCCTGCTGGTGAACAAGGTCCAACTCGTCAACGACCGGCTTTCCGCTCTGCTCATCGCCCTGCCACTCACCTCCCTGCTCGCCATGGTCTGGATGCACCACGCCGGCCAATCCAGCCAGCGGCTAGCCAACCATGCCGAAGGCACCTTCTGGTTCGTGCTCCCCACCCTGCCGATGTTCCTCGTCTTCCCCTGGCTGCTACGCCACGGTTGGGGCTTTTGGGCAGCACTGGCCGCCAACTGCGTCATGACCGTCGCCCTCTTCTGGTTGACCGTGATCGTCCTGCGACGCTTTGGGATCGACCTGATGCCCAGCTGAGGAGGTTCCCTCCTTTGAAAAAATTCTCAACCAGCTAGCAGATAAGGCTTGTCAGACAGTCGATTTTCTGGTTTGACCATTGGCCCGGCGTCAATTCCGGCAATTCTGTCCACTTCCACTGTTTTGAGCGAAAAAAAACCGTCTCTGCTTCCCGACAACGTCATTGCGTTTGAGGAAGCAAAGCCAACTTCGCGATTTCCCGGTTCTCCTATGAAAAGCGATCTCCTTGATAAAGCCTCTGAAATTGTCACCGACCCACTTGTTCTGGTCAATCTGGTCTCCCAACGCGTCAGACAATTGAACAGCGGCCGCTCGCCGTTGATTGCCATCCGCCCCAGCATGGGTGTGGCTGACATTGCCCTCACTGAAATCATCGAAGGCAAAATCAAGCTCGTCTTCAAAGAAGCTCCTTGATCGGCTGCCACTCGTCGGCTACCGATTCCTGCCATGAGCAAGGAAATCGCCACAAACCGCAAAGCTGGCCGCGATTTCCACATTCTGGATAAATACGAGGCGGGCATTGAGCTGAAAGGCACCGAGGTCAAGTCGATCCGTGCCGGCAAGATCAACATCTCCGATGCGTACGCTCGTATCGAAAAGGGTCAGATCTTCCTCTACGGCTGCAATATCCAGCCGTGGCAGACCGCGGCCGACTGGTTCAACCACCCCGAGACGCGCCCGCGCCGCCTGCTGCTTCACAAAAGCGAGATTCTGAAACTCGCCGTCGCCAGCGATGTCAAGGGCTGCACTCTGCCTCTTCTGCGTGTCTACTGGAAAGACCGCGTCGTCAAAGTCGAAATCGGCGTCGGCAAGGGCAAGACCCACACCGATCAGCGCCAAGACCTCAAGGAACGCGTCGAACTGCGCGAAGCCCAGCGCGAAATGTCGCGCTTCAACCAGCGCTGATTACGGGGTACCAGCCCCTCTCGGCTTCACCCGCGAAGCTGGATCAACTGGCGGCCGGGCAATCACCGCCCCGGATTGAGATCCCGCCGCACTGGGCGTGTTGGCGGTGGAGCGAAAGTCTCCATCGCTTGGCAGCCCGAGCATGTCCGGAAGACGAATCCCGTCATCTGTCAGCGCTGCGGATTCAACAGGAGCGGGAAGAGCGTCGCCACTTGGCAACTCTACCGGGGCGTCGGCTTTTTCAACGATGATCGCCCTTGGCACGGCACAGGACGCCAGCGACAAAACAACACCCAACAACGCACCTTTTGTGTTTACGAGTCTGACCATCTTAAATCCGTATGCGATGCGCACTGTGCACCCCTAGCGCAAGGAAAGCCGGCCCCATGACCTGACGCAAGGCTGAATCGAGTTCGCAAAAACCCTCCTCGTATTTCAGAATTTGCAATAGACCTTAGAGTGAGTTATTGTGGAAGGTTCCCGATGGCTCCGTGTGAGCTCGGTTCAAATCCCCCCCAAACCCAAGAGAGAACCAAAACCATGTTAATGACCATCGCTATCCTTCTGATTCTGCTGTGGCTTCTCGGAATCGTGACTAGCTACACCATCGGCGGATTCATTCACATCCTACTGGTCATCGCGATTATCGTGTTCTTGGTACGGATCATTCAGGGGCGGCGCGTTCTATGATGACTACACGATTGTGCAGCAAGGCCCCATCGCCATGACCACGACTAAAATCATCGTTGCCACCGTCCTAATCCTCTCTGGATTAGGCATCCTCATCTACCCCGGTGTGAGCTTCACCACCACAGGAGATACGATCGATTTCTTTGGCTTGCACATGGAAACGCGAGTGACCCATTACATCTCCCCGGTGGTCGGCGCGCTGGCCATTATTGGGGGTCTTGTGGTGCTCCTAGTCAAGCCACGTGGAAACTAGTCTCCCCCCTTATCGATGCGTAGCAGCCGATTCAATGACGGCAAAGGCCTCATCACTGATGACAGGGGCGGCGTTTTCCCGCCAGCCGATCGGCGGTTCGGGCAGATCGAGCCAGCTGCGACAGCCACCGTAGCGCACTTCGTAGGGGAACTCCCAAGGCGTGGCGAGTTGGTGCACGCGGACCAGAGCGAGGTGGATACTGCCCGAAGTCATGCCCTTCGCCTGCCAATCAAAGCGGTCGCGGACTGTGGCTTCCGAATAGATGTGTAGCGGCTCCATGGCGGCTACTTGTTGCCAATCGGTGAGCGTGACCGCCTGCCTGGCCACGACGTGGTGTGTGATGCGGATCACGTCGCCAGCCTGCCACTCAGGAAGGACGCAGACCTCACCTTCGCGGACTTGGTCAGCAAGGGCGTGAAAACGCGTGGGAAAGAGGAAAAACGAATCGTGGGCAAAGGAGAAACCCTGACGACCTTCGTGGATGCCGCCCTTTCGCAAGAGAATCGATTGCCGACCGGTGGCCAAGGCGTCACAGACCACCTGCCACTCTTTGAATCCGATCGAGGCGCTCATAGCGGTGTGAGGGCTCAACCGAGGTCGTCGGCTGTCACGGACGTTTGCTCGCGCGACCCAAGGACCTTTGCCTGAGAAACCACGCGCTCCGAAGTCGTATCGAATCGATAGCTGTGGCAATTCGGGCACAGCGCCACTCCACTGCCGACGATCGAGTCGCATCCCTCGCAGACTTTATAGCCCGACGGGTTTGCAGCTATTTTCGCAGCAACTGCGGCGCGGCTGGGTGATGCTGATTCAGACATGGTCGAAATGAAAAAAGCGGTACCGGTAGTCCGGTCCGCTTTGTTTCGTAGATTGGAATGAAAACGGTGAACCGGTGGATCAAGCAATGGCAGCCATCGCCTTTGCGGTCTTGCTCTTCAAGTTGGCAGCCTTGTTCGGATGGATGAGGTTGCGCTTGGCGGCCTTGTCGACCACGGAAGAGAAGGCGGAGCTTGCTTCGGCAGCGGCAGCCTTGTCACCGGATGCGATCGCGGTAAGAGCCTTCTTGCGAAGTGTCTTCATGCGGCTTTTCTCGGCACGGTTCCGCTCGGTCCGGACGATAGTTTGACGTGCGCGCTTAATTGAAGATTTATGGTTAGCCATGGTCGTATGATAGAAAAAACAATCGCCTAGAGGCGGGCGGGCGAAAATAGGAATTTATCCGCAGGTGTCAAGCTCATCTTTGCGAGATTCTTAACTGCGGGAGGGAAAAAGCGTTTTGACGGCGGAGGCAGCCGCAGAGTCGGGCTTCCCAGTCTGGATCGATCCGCGAATAATAAAGACATCCGCCCCCTTGCTGATGCGGGCGTAGAGGTCCGCCACATCGCGACTGCCCATGCGGATACAGCCATAGGAGGCAGGCGTGCCAAGCCGGCGTTCTTCCGGAGTGCCGTGAATGTAGATGGTGCGCTTGAAGGCGTTGTGGTTACGGATTTCCGTGCCCGTCAGCCACATGATGCGAGTGACCACAGGATCGCGCCCCGGCGAATTAGGCTTAATGACTTCCCCCGTGGCGCGGCGGGCCTTGAAAACACTACCCATCGCGGCGTTGTCACCGATTTTTTTGGCGACTTGAAGTCGGCCCAGAGGCGTGCAGTTACTGCCCGGACGGTCGCCGACCCCAAACTTGGAGGTGGAAATCTTGTAGGATTTGACCGGAGTGCCGTCGCGGACCAAGAGCATCTTCTGGTCGCGTACGCTAACAATCATTTTATTCCGAGCATCGCCACCACTGCCGAATAGCGAAGTATCAGTGCCGCAGCTACTGAGTCCGACAGCTGCAAGCAGGCTGATAAATCCGAGGGAAATTAGACGTAGCGCAGGAAATGGGGTCATGGAATTTTGCGGTTCACAATCTCTGAATCCGCTGCCATCGGTCCGGATGACAGCATGCGTGCGAGTGACGAAATCGATGTATAGAAAAATCCGACGGGAAATGGAAGCAGAAGAATCGCGGAGGACCAATTTGATTTCATGGCGGCCTCGACCACCACAAACAAAAAGAAAAAACCGAAGAGCAACTCCACAAATGGCGTGAGCGACTTCATCGCCTTGTAGCTGCTCTTTTTCCAATCCTGGCGGTTCACTTGATCAATGCCGTATTTCGGTGTGCGGACGAAGGCGGATTGGTGATTAAAAAGTGCTTCAATCACCGCCTTGGTGTTGCTGATGGACATGCCGATGCCTAATGCGAGTAAAAGCGGCAGGTAGGGGATTTCACGCCACCATGAGCCTGGACGCAGCGCCTTCTGGGATACCAGATAAAAGAGGATGACCGATACCGACGAGAAAAAGAAAATCGGGACGTTGATGATGTAATACGTCAGCCTGCCGAAGTCCGGCTGTGCCTGTTGATTGGGGTAAATCAGGAAACATAGGCAGATGAGCAACAGATAGGCGAAGTTCGAGGTGAGGTGAGCGGTCGCCTCCATTTTAATGAATAGCGGCACATTGCTCTTCCAAATGGCTGGCAGCACTTTTTTGCAGACCTGGATCGAACCTTTGGTCCAGCGGTGCTGCTGGCTCTTGAAGCCATCCATGTCCACGGGCAACTCGGCGGGAGTCTCCACCTCATTGAGGAAAATGAAGCGCCAGCCCTTGAGCTGTGCGCGGTAGCTCAGATCCATGTCCTCGGTCAGCGTATCGTGTTCCCAACCGCCAGCATCGGCGATGCAGGATTTCCGCCAGATGCCACCCGTGCCATTGAACGTGAAGAAGCGTCCCGAACGATTGCGTGCCGTCTGTTCCAACTCCAGATGGCCATCGAGAAACATCGCCTGAATCCGCGTCAGCACGTTGAACGTGCGATTGAGGTGGCCCCAGCGCGTCTGAATCATGCCGATCTTGTCATCGGTGAAATAATGGATGGTTTTTTCCAACAGATCCGGATTGGGGACAAAGTCCGCATCGAGAATGAGAAGGTATTCCCCCTTGGCAAACTGCGTGCCGTTTTCCAAAGCACCTGCCTTGTAACCCGTGCGATCGGTGCGGTGGATGTGTTCGGCGTCAAAGCCGCGCGCCCGCAGTCGCTCAATTCCCGCACGGCAAATTTCCACGGTCTGGTCGGTTGAGTCGTCCAGCAGCTGAATCTGCATCTTGTCCTGCGGATAATCCAATGCGGAAACCGAGTCCAACAGCCGGTCCACGACGTGCATCTCATTGAAAACCGGCAACTGAATCGTCACTAAGGGCAATTCTTCAAACAAGCTCAGCGGCTTCGGATGCTTCCGGGCATGCTTCAAGTACAGAAAAACAATCGTCAACCGATGCGATCCATACCCCGCCAGACCGATCAAAACAACGATATACGATACGTACCAAAGTGGAGAGGTCCAGTCCATGAGAGAAAGAAAAAACGGAGTTTAGGTGAAAATTCCAAGTACCTAGGCTTGAGAATCCAATAGGCAATGGTCCGCCGACCAATGATTGAAAATCAAAAGCCAGACGCCGCAAACAAGCAGGTAAAGCCAACATCGTCAAGCTCCATGTGCTGGTTCGGGTGTACACCTGAACGCAAAAAGCGGCGCCACCAAAAATATTGGCAGCACCGCTGGGAGAGGTTCCGGATCGAGGTCCGCGCCCTTACTTCTTCTTTTTCGCCTCGAGCCCTTCTTTGACCTTGGTCTCGATGTCCTCGTAAATCGCAGAATCGCTTTTGAGCAACTCCTTGGCCGCGTCACGGCCCTGAGCCAACTGTGTTCCGTTGTAGCTGAACCAAGAGCCACGCTTCTGAACGATTTCCATTTCCAGCGCCAGATCCAGCAGCGAGCCCGTGGAGGAAATCCCCTCGTTGTACATGATGTCGAACTCTGCCTCGGTGAATGGCGCAGCGACCTTGTTTTTGACGATTTTGATCTTGGTGCGGTTGCCCGTCACCGTGCCATCCGTCGATTTGATCGCACCGATTCGGCGGATATCGACACGGACCGATGAGAAGAACTTGAGCGCACGACCACCGGGCGTGGTTTCTGGGCTGCCGAACATCACGCCGATTTTCTCGCGGATCTGGTTGGTGAAGATACACACCGTCTGTGCCTTGGAGATCAGTGCGGTAAGCTTACGCATGGCAGCACTCATCAAACGCGCTTGGGCACCCACCGTTGAATCGCCGATTTCGCCGTCCAACTCCTGTCTCGTGACCAGTGCGGCGACCGAATCGAGCACAATGACCGCAATCGCGTTGGAACGGACCAGCGCTTCGCAGATTTGCAGGGCCTCTTCACCCGAAGATGGCTGGGAAACGAGTAGGTCGTCGAGATTCACTCCCAGCTTGCGGGCATACTGCGGGTCGAGCGCGTGTTCCACGTCGATGAATGCCGCCAAGCCGCCGCGCTTTTGCGCTTGGGCGATGACCGTAAGCGTAAGTGTCGTTTTCCCTGAAGACTCAGGACCGAACACTTCGACAATCCGTCCGCAAGGGAATCCGCCGACTCCCAAGGCGCGGTCGATGAGCAGATTCCCCGTCGGAATTACATCCACATCGACGCACTTATCGTCGCCCAAGCGCATGATGGCGGATTCTCCAAATTCCTTCTGGATGTTGGCTATTGCAAGATCAAGGTTGCGTTTGCGGGCTTCGTTGAGCTTGTCGGAGGCGGTTTCTTCGCTGGATTGTTTGGTGGCCATAGGATGATTTATCGGTGAGGTAGATCTGCGGCATCTTCTGCCGCCTGACAAGAAAAAAGATGTTCACTAGAACAAAAAAGTGCCAATTCCTCACAAATAGGCTACCAGACGATCCACCGCCTCCTCGTCCAACCGTCGCACTAAGGCGATTGTCAGCGAGAGCAGGTGCAAATAATCGTTCAGATCAATAATCGCGTTGTGCGAATGAATGTAGCGCGCTGGCACGCCGAGGACGATGCTCGGAACTCCTTGGTTGGCCACATGGAACGAGCCGGCATCCGTGCCGCCGCTGCGACGGACCGTCACTTGATGCGGGATACCCTCGGCCTGTGCCGTCTCAATTGCCAGCCGTGCCAATCGCGGATGGGCGATCGCAGAAGGGTCATACAGACGGATCTGCACCCCGCCGCCGAGGCGGCCTTGGCAGTCGGCCCGCGAAAAACCGGGCGCATCATCCGCTGGCGGACCTTCCAACACGATCGCCACATCGGGCTGCGCGTAATTCGCCGCTGTCTTCGCCCCGCGCAAGCCGACTTCCTCCTGCACAGTGCCACATAAAATCAGTCGATTCGGGTGCTTCGATTGGGACAAGATTTGACCCGCCTGGATCGTCCCCGCCATTCCCAAGCGGTTATCGAAGGCCTTTGCCATAAAACAATCCTCTCGCCCCAGCGCGGTAAAAGCCGACACCGGCGCGATCGGGTCGCCCAAGGCGATCCCGAAGTTTTCCAGCACATCGCGGCGCGACTCGGCCCCGACGTCGATGAACATCTGGTCCATCGACATCACCTGCCGCCGCTGGCTTTCGGGCAGAAAATGCGGCGGACGAGACGCCACCACTCCCAGCACCTTCTCGCCACGGCGCGTCAAAATCTCCACGCGCTGGGAGAGCAAGTTATGCTCCCACCACCCGCCGATGCCCAAAAACTGAATGAACCCATCGGCCGTGATGTTTTGCACCAAAAACCCGACCTCGTCCATATGCCCCGCCACCAGCACTCGCGGCCCTTCCCCGCCAGCATCGCAAAACACCGAGCCATTCCGATCCGCCGACAGCTCGCCACACTCGCCCAGCTCATCGACAAAAATCGCCCGCACCTCATCCTCATGACCAGAAACCGAATGTGCCTCCGTCAACTCCTGCAACAATGAAATCGCCTTGGTTCGCATCGCCATCATACTGGACAACGCGCCCGAACCTTCCAAGCCCCAAGTTCAACACCGAAGATCAAGACTGCGCCATCCTCGGGGCTCTTGAATGAAGGGCTGCTGGCGCGCCTGACTGGATTCGAACCAGTGACCGTCCGCTTAGAAGGCGGGTGCTCTATCCAACTGAGCTACAGGCGCTGTACCAGCTATTGCTAACAAGCTCTGGCGGCGAAGTCAAAATCCGCGTGTAAAATCGGTGGATTTGTTTTCCGATCCCTCCGAAATTTACTATTCCAGACGCTCCATTTCCCTTCGAGGCTTCGGCCATAAGCATTGCTGAAATTAGCAGCGATCCTTCACGCGATAACCTAGCCCGTGGGCTGGAGCGACGCAGAATGCGAGCAATGGCTGTCACTACTGCGACTCGCGGTTTCACCAAAATCAACATCTGCCACGGGATCGAATTGGAAATCCCACTTGATTTGTCCGCTTTTTGGTGTATTTATTTCCGTTGTGATTCAGAGCTTCGCCGACACTCTCACTGAAAAACTCTTTCTCGGCGCAGAAATGAGCCGTCGAGAACTCAACAAACTCGGCGCCCTCAACCCCGTCAAAGCCTTCGAGCGACTCGCTATCCTCAATGAGTCCGATGAAAAAGCCCTCAGACTCATCCCCGCGCTCCACTACCACAAACTCAAAGGTAGCACCAAATACTCCATCGATGCCGATTCCCGCAAATCCCCATGGCGTATCACCTTCCAATGGGAAAATGCGGAAATGAGAAATGTCGGACTCGTCAAAATCGAAGACACCCACTGAAACCCACCGAAAATGAAACAGCAACCTACCGCCATTCCACGCGACCCGCTCAAGATTCCAAGACCCTTATCCAATCCGGCCGCCGCCCTGATCCGCGATACCATCGCACACCACGGCCTCACCCAGATCGCCGCCGCCACTGCGATGAGCCTCAGCAAGGCGCAACTCAGCGACGTTATCCGCGAAAAAAAAGGCGTCAGCGCCTCCATCGCCCTGCGCGTTCAATACTGCTTTGGCATTCCCGGCGACCTGCTAATCCGTCTCCAAAGCCAGTTCGACTTCCAAAAAGCCTACCACTCCCCTAAAAACCAAGCCTTGCATTGCATCGTCAAAAAAATCGCCTGAGCCCCCCGTGTATCAACTGAATTGATACGCCTTCATGTCGGATTCAAAACGCTCTGGCGGCGAAGTCAAAATCCGCGTGTGAAATCGGTCGATTTGTTTTCCGATCCCTCCGAAATTTACTAGTCCAGTCGCTCCATTTCCCTTCTAGGCTTCGGCCATGCGCACTGCGGTTTACGCCGGTTCTTTTGATCCTCCTACCAATGGTCACCTTTGGATGATCGAACGCGGACTGGAAATGTTCGACCGCCTGATTGTGGCCATCGGCAGCAATCCGTCGAAAAGTTATTCGTTTTCGGTCGAAGAGCGACTGGAGTTGCTGGACAGGTCGATCGCCAGCCACGACCGCCTAGAAATT